>CAYONR010000033.1:9190-11761 GCA_964405365.1 uncultured Halanaerobiaceae bacterium | reverse complement strand
GAATATCTGCAGCATTCATAGAAATCAAAGCAGTATCAAAATCAAATTCCTGAATTCCCTTTAATAATATCTCAGGATCTTTATGACCAGTAATTCCAAGATTCCGAATAACACCCTGATCTTTCAATTCTTCAAGAGCTTTAATAGCTCCATTCTCAGAAAATATTTCTGATAAATCTTTTTCCGTTCTCACATTATGAACCTGATAAAGATCCAGATAGTCAGTCTGCAATCTTTTCAATGATCTCTCAATCAATTCCATTGTACCTGAATAACTCCGCTTATGAGTTTTACTGGCTAGAAAAACATCGTCTCTTCTATCTGCCATTACCTTACCTATATTTGTTTCACTATCGCCATCTTTATAAGCAGGTGCTGTATCAATATAATTAACACCTAAATCGATAGCCCTATTAATTATCTCAATAGCTTCTTCCTGCCGGTCTATATCTGCAACAGTTATCTCCCCACCTAAACTCACTAGACTAATTTCTTCACCAGTTTTACCAAGGACTCTTTTCTTTGTATTTAAGTTGCGAGTTCGGGCCAACATATCCTTTAAAAAATCTCTTCTATCTCTCATTAATTAGTCCTCCTTTAATAATGTTTTCTCCAATCCTGCTCCGGGATTGCTTGCTGCGGGAATGCTCCGGCTCTAATTTTTATTCACCTATATATCCAATCAACTATAACTTAATTCTATAATATCAAACTATAATTTTATCGGCAAACATAGATTGAATACCTTGATATTCTCCAAGCCCCTTCATAATAACTTCTACCTGATAACCTTCATCTATCAAAATATTCTTCCAGCTATTTTCTTCTCCTGCTAAATCTCTTTTGGCATGAGTACCAGCAACCAGCATGAAAGGCACAAGATAAATTTTATTAACCTCAAATCTTTTTATTTTATCAAGAACTATCTTCAACCCAGGATAAGCTTCTAAATTAGCAATATAAAAGTTCTCCATCCCCAAATCTTTAAATACATAATCTAAAAGAGCATAAGAAGAATTAGCAGGATGGCTGGTCCCATGGCCCATAAAAATAACTATTTCATCATCTAAAAAAGCAGGCACCTCTTTCTTCAATATCTCAGCAACTTGAAAATAATCTTTCTCTTTAAATAACAATGCTTCACCAAAATTTATTGCTTCAAAACTATCCTTGAATTTATTCAAAGATCTGACTAAATCATGATAGTCCCCACCAGGAATTATATGAAGAGGTTGTACAGCAACCTCCTTAATCCCCTTATTAATCAGCTTTTTTAAAGCCCCTTCAAAACTCAATGCTTTTATATTCTTCTTTTCTCCCAATAGCCTAATGATTAAATCAGAAGTAAAAACTCTGTTTATATTATAGCCTGGAAACTTCCTGGCAATAGTATCTTCACATGGTTTAATAGCTTTATCCACTGCATCTATATGAGTAGTACCATGACTGGCTACCAGAATCGATTTTTCTGAATTTCTCGCATATAAATCAAATTTAAAATCCATTATCAAGCACCTACTTTCTTAACTCAAAGAACTTATTTTGTAGCAAACCAGACTACTTTTCCATTTCTCTTAAAACCCAGGCCTTCTGCCAGCGAAATAGAAGCTCTATTATCAGTAACTATATGAACATATGGCACTAATCCAAAATCGATAGTCCTTTTTAAAAGCTCTATATTGACAGCAGCTGCATATCCCTGACGGCGATACTCTTCTAAAGTATAGGCAATCCCCATAGAGCCATCATCACGTACAACTGACCAAGAAATAGGATTACCCCTTTCATCTCTAATTACTGCAGTTGGGCGTTCTTCAATCGTCTTTTTAATATATTCATAAGAAGTATCATCTTCAGATTGATAAGTATAATGTTTATCTACAACCCTGGCATCATCAACAGTTAATTTATCAATCTCACAATCAGGTTCTTCATAATTAAAATTGTCAGCTTCTAAATAATAGAGATAACAAATCTCATGAAAAGCAATATCACGCTTCTCTCTTATATTATCATAAAAACTCTTATGAACACCGGAAAACTTTCTCGGTTTCTCAGTAGCCATCTCTAAAACAGATTCTTTCGTTTTTTCATTTTCATAATAAATAATATTCCATTCATCTTTCTGAATAATATATCCACCTGGGTTATCTAAATCATCAACAAATAATTCAAACTGATCTCTTAATCTAATTACACCTGAGGTGTTTAGATGAGCTATTTTATCTTTAGATAGTAAATCTTCAATAATTTCAACATCTTCTGTTTTATACATATAACCTACATCCTTTCATTTATATAATAAAATAGCTAAAACACCGGCAAAACCGATGTTTTAATTTTACATTAATTTAATATATTTATAACATTAAACAATCAATTATTCAAATCTAACCAGGGACTCTCAGGATAAATATTCGCAGCTTTTTCTTCTTCCTTTAAAATATTATATATTATAAAATTTAATACAGGGTGATCCTCCTCAGTAATTTCTATAAGAACTTCTCTCCCTTTCTCTTTATCACCGCCACCAATTGAAGGGGCATTTAATAAATAACTTCCTTCTAAAAA
>CAYONR010000033.1:0-9090 GCA_964405365.1 uncultured Halanaerobiaceae bacterium | reverse complement strand
ATCTCCTTCTTTATAACAGTCTCTTTTGCTGAAGAATTTATTTTATCAAATGCTGATATATGGATAATTGAGAAAGAAATTATAACTGCAAGTAAACCAGATACTATAAATAAAATATGAGGAGATACATGATCAAATAATATCCCCATAAGCCCCATAGAAATAGGCGTTAAGCCCTGAGTAAAAGTTCCTAAAAGCCCAAAAATTCTTCCTCTTAAATTATCTGGAATCATTTTCTGAAAGACTGTAATAATTGGGATATTGGCCATCGCATTTAAAATCCCTAATAAAACAAGAATCACTGTTAAAATAAGATATATATTCATTACAGATAAATTACTTAAACCATAATAACTTAAAGGTAATCCCATCAGTATTAATAAACTACTTTGAACAGTCAATGTCTTTCCTAAAAACTTAATATTATTTTTTATTGCAATATAATTAATTAATATCGAACCAATAATAGCTCCAACTGGAAATGTTGATTTAGCCAGCCCAAACAACATTTCATTTACTCCAAGTATCTGATTATAAATATAGGGAAGCCCTACAGAAAACAGACCACCATATAAAAAGTTCAAGAATAAAAATATAATAAATAAGCCAAGCAGCTCGCTCCGACTAGTTAGATAGCTAATACCATATTTAAAATCTTCCATAAATGATTCTTTACTATCAGCTTCCTGACTGACTGGAGGAATATTAATAAATAACTCAGAAATACCAGATAAGATAAAACTTATACCATTGAAGAAAAAAGCACCGGCAATTCCTAAAGTACCTATTAAAATTCCACCAACTGCTGCTCCAATAATCTGAGTAAAATTCATACTTATATTCTCTAGAGAATTTGCTTTCTCTAAATTCTCAGATCTAACTAAATTTGGAAAGACTGCACTAACAGCAGGGTTGAAGAATGCCCCACTAATTGATATTAATACTGTTGCAAACCCAAGAATATAAAAACTAGCCTGCCCGGAATAAATCGTCCAACCTAAAATAAGAACAATTACTCCTCTCAGAAAATCATTACCAACAATTAGAAATTTTCGATTAACCCTATCAGCTAGTAAACCACCAAAAGGTCCAATCAAAACAGCAGGCAACGTTGAAAGAGCAAGTAAAAGTCCAGTCGCTGTGCCGCTTCCTGTAAGCTCCAAAACAAACCAGACAATTGCAATATTATGAATACCATTACCAATCCTGGATACAAGGCCACCAGAAAAAAGCAACAAAAAATCTTTATTCCTCCAGATGCTTCTCTTCTCCATTATTAATCCCCCTAATCAATATCTAATATATTAATATTATAAACTTATAATTTAATATTGTCAAGTTTTAAATTAATTATTTTAATAAAAAAATTAATTTTATTAATTAAAGGGTTAATAATTTTATTTTTTAGTTCTGTAGCCTATACCTAATTGTCTCCATTCTTTCCTGAAGATGCTCTATTTGCTCTTGCACTTTCGAATCAGATAAATAATCAATAAATATTATCAATAAATATACTTATTATGGCTGACTTAATAACCATTGTATGATATAATAAGTCCAGTAAGTCAAAAAAAGAAAGGATGATAAATTTGAAATCCCGAGATATTAAAAAAGTCGTCTCAGGAACTCATACAGAAGATGGGGCTGGAGTTAAATTACAGAGAGTCCTCAGTCGTAATACTGTTGTCCATTTTGACCCCTTTCTTCTATTAGATTCTTTTGATTCTAACAACCCTGATGATTATACTGAGGGGTTTCCATGGCATCCTCACAGAGGAATAGAAACTGTGACTTATATTATCGAGGGCAATATAGAGCATGGTGACAGTCTCGGCAATACAGGTACCATAGAAAATGGTGGTTGTCAGTGGATGACTGCCGGTGGAGGAATTCTCCATCAAGAGATGCCTCAACCCTCAGATAAAATGCTCGGTGTCCAGCTTTGGCTTAACCTTCCAGCACAAGAAAAAATGACCACACCGCAATACAGAGATATTACAGCTGAAATGGTACCGACAATTAAAGAAGATAATGCAAAAATAAAAGTGATTTCTGGTAATTATAATAACCAATCTGGCGCGATGAAAGCTGACCATGTTAAAATGTCTTTCCTGGATGTTAAATTGGATAAAAATAAAATCTGGGAATGGCAGCCTCCTGAACACGATCGGGTTTTTATTTTCATAGTTAAAGGTAAAGGCAACCCTGGTAATGGAACTAAAGAATTCGATCAGAAAAATGCCATTCTTTTTGAAGATGAAGGTGAAAAGATTACTGTTAAAGCCAGTAATAACGAGCTAAGATTCCTGGTTTTTAGCGGAAAACCATTAAAAGAACCTGTAGCCTGGGGCGGCCCAATTGTAATGAATACCAGAGAAGAACTAAATCAGGCTTTTGCCGATATCGATAATAACCAATTTGTAATGAAACCAGAAAAACGAATATAATCTAGAACAATTAGAAGGAGGGTTACCCTATGAAAAGTGATTGGGAAGCCTTACTAGAAAACTTTTTAAGGTTATATCAAAATTATAATCTAAGTGAAGACCATAAATATCATGATCATTTAAAATCAACAATTATTGGAATGAAAAATCTTTTGAGAAATTTGGAATTTGATCTTGACACAAGAAAACCCATGTCAAAACCGGTCTGCTGTTACCTTGATAGTATTATCAATAGAGCTCTTTATGTCTTTCCCGCTTTAGGTCATAATATCAGAGAAATAAAACAAGGACTACACTGGCAACTTGGATATGAAGAACTTCCTTCAGAACTTGCTAAGAATTATGCCTATGCTGAAATTGCCAGCCCTGAAGGCCCTATTAAATCTCAAAATTTAATATTAGGAATGGTCTTGCTTGGTCCTAACTGTAATTACCCTGAGCATAAACATGAAGAGATTGATGAATCTTATATTGTGATTAGCGGAGATATAATTCATAATGGAAATGCTGTTTTTCCTCCTGGAAGTCTAATCTTTAATGAAGAAGGTAAAAACCATCAACTCGTTACTTCAGAAAAAGGCGCATTATTAATATATTCCTGGACAGCAAAAAAAGAAGTCTTAGAGAACTTTGAAATGACATTTTAAAAGGCCGGTACACCCCGGCCTTTTTATAATTTAATTTTTATCTTTTAATAACAATTCAGCATTAGTTGCTGGTTTTCCTTTACCTGTATCGCATTTTCCTGAACTTTCTTTGCTATAGTAAGAATTCAATATCTGACCTTCATTTATCCCGGCAAAACCTCCAACATAAACTTTGCCTTCAACTCTACCAACTGAATAAGAATAAGTTATCATCCCAAGATTACCACCTATAAATCCACCGACATACTCCTGACCAGAAACATTACTTTCCGAAAACCCTCTACTGATAGTACCATCATTGCCCCCGGCCAAACCGCCAGTAAATTTGTTGCCTTTTATATCGCCTTTAGCATAAGTTCCAATTATTATTCCAGTATTACCGCCTACCAGACCACCAACAGTCTCTATGCCATAAACATCTACTCTTGCTCTAGACTTCATAATAACATTTAAATTAGATCCTACTAAGCCACCAAGATCTTTATCTGCTTTAATAATACCCTGAACTGTACAGTTTGATAATTCACCTTCGCTCCAACCAACAAGACCACCGACATATGAATTACCTATAATCTTTATCTTTTCAAGTTTTATATTTTCCAGTCTTGAATATTCAGAGATAGCTCCAAAGAGTCCTAAATCCTGACTTTCAGGCGAATCTATACTTAAATTATAAATCGAGTAATTATTTCCATCATAATAACCGGCAAACTTCTCCTGTTTATAACCAAGAGGCTTCCAGCCAGAACCAATTATAAATGCAGCCAGGTCTATATTAGCAACTTGTTTAAATGATCTATTTAAATAATATCTTACATTATATAATTCCTGAGCATTAGAAATTAAATAGGGATTTTCTCTTGTCCCTTTACCGCCTGAAAAATTATAATCATCAAACTTGGACATATTAATCACCTACTATCTCTTAAAGATTCAATTAAAACCCTTTACTTTCATCATTTAAACTAGTAATATAATTATATCATAAATAAATTATAAAAGGAAAAATTTAATTAAGAAATAATGTTGGGAGGAATAAAAATGGATAATCATCAAAATAGGTTAGCAAAAGAAAAAAGCCCATATCTCCAGCAACATGCCAATAATCCTGTTAACTGGTTCCCCTGGTCAGAAGAAGCTTTTGAAAAAGCTAAAGAGGAAAATAAACCAATCTTTTTATCTATAGGCTATTCAACCTGCCATTGGTGCCATGTTATGGAAGAAGAATCATTCAATGATAAAAATGTAGCTAATTTTTTAAATAAGAATTTTATTTCTATAAAGGTAGATAGAGAGGAACAGCCAGAAGTTGATTCAATCTACATGGAAGTCTGTCAGGCAATGACTGGCCAGGGAGGCTGGCCCCTGACAATACTCATGACGCCTGACAAAAAACCTTTCTTCTCCGGAACTTACTTCCCTAAGAAAGGTCTTCTTGATATTCTGGCTCAGGTTAAAGAACTATGGCAAAACCAGAAAGAAAAATTGCTTGAACAGAGTGATAATATTACAAATACCTTAATAAAAGCTAATTCATCTAAAGGTTTCAAGTCTAATTTCAATATTGACGCAGAAGAAAAATTTAAATTAGTCGAATTGGCCGCTCAAAATTTATCTAAACAAGTAGATCAAAAATACGGTGGTTTTAGTTCCAAACCTAAATTTCCTCAACCTCAAAAGCTACTCTTTTTGCTTCAGTATAATAAATTATCTGGCCATGAAGAATTCCTGGAATCAGCAGAATTAACTTTGAAAAAAATGGCTAAAGGTGGCATCTATGATCAAATAGGATATGGTTTTGCCCGTTATTCAACTGATAGAAAATGGTTAATACCTCATTTCGAAAAAATGCTATACGATAATGCACTTCTTGCCCTTGTTTATTTAGATGCTTATCAGGCAACAGGAAATATTGAATATGAGATAATCGCTGAAGAAATCCTTGAATACCTCCAGAGGGATATGCTTTCTCCAGAAGGTGGATTTTATACAGCTGAAGATGCTGATGTAGATGGCGAAGAAGGAAAATTTTATTTATGGGAAAAACAAGAAATAATAGGTATACTAGGAACTGAAAATGGTACTGAATTCTGTCACGATTTTAATATTACCAGAAGCGGAAACTTTGAAGGAAAAAATATTCCAAATTTAATAGATACAGAACAAAACCTTCAGGATATACGCTTAAAATGGAAAGATGAACTAAAGCAATTACATGAAGTTCGACAAGAAAGAAAAAGACCATTTAAAGATGATAAAATCCTGACTGGCTGGAACGGGCTTGCAATCGCAGCTTTTGCAAGGGCTAGCAAAGTCTTAAACAAAGACAAATATTACTCAATAGCAGAGACTGCCTTTGATTTTATAGATACAAAATTAAAGAAAAAAGACGGCTCATTACTTGGAAGATATAGAGATGGTGAAGCAGACCATCCAGCACAATCAGAAGCATATTCATTTTTGATTTTCAGCTTAATAGAATTATATCAGGCCAGATATAAACCCAAATTTATAAAAGAAGCTATAAATCTAAATGAGATTATGCTAGATGAATTCTGGGATGAAAAATCTGGAGGATTATTTGTTGCTAATAAAGACCAGAGTGATTTACCCTTTAACAAAAAAGAAATTTATGATGGAGCTATTCCTTCAACTAATTCAATAGCAGCATATAACTGGTATCGTCTATTCTCATTAACCTATGATAATAAATACAGAGAATTAGTCGAAAAACAACTAAATTATTTTTATAGCCAGATTAAGCAGCAGCCTCAAGAGTTCACTGCATTTATCTCTGCTTTAATGCTGGAATTAGATGGTTTAAAAGAATTAATAATTGTAACAGAGAAAGAAAGTTATATTAATGAACTTAAATCCTATTCAAATAGCAAATACCTACCATTCACTAACATCTTATTAATAACACCTAAACTAAAGGATGAAATAAGTGAGATTAATAAACTTGCATCAGAAAGAAAAAATAAAGATAACTGGACTGCTTATCTCTGCCAGAATCAGACTTGCCAGCAGCCAATAACTACTTTAGATGAATTAGAAAGTATGTTATAAATATATACGAATTGAATCTTTATCGAAAACTGTCTTCCAGGAATACTAACACTTGCTACCGAAGATAAATCTAAAGACTAACAATCATAATTGTTCCCTGAGAAAAAGAAAGGGTTGGCTCTTTAGAGCCAACCCGGTAATTTCCATTTATCTTCTTAAAAGTTTCAACAAATCTCTGATGCTTCTTCCACCTACAAAAAGATCAGTCTGATCGTCTGTATCACCAGCAGCCAGTTCCCAGTAATGGGTATGCACAGATCGACCAGGATAAAAATCTAATAATCCTGGATGTATCTCTGCTAAAGCTAATGGTGGTGTGATCTGAGGTGGAATATAAAAACTAAAATCCTGCCAGCCATAATTCTGAAAATCAGGTAGAGGATCTTCCATAATAACAGTAAAATATCTATCAGGATTCCTCCCAGTCAACAAGGGATAAAATACCTGGCCCGAAACTGTTCTCCAGGTCTCTATATTAACTGCAGGTAATTCTAGATTATTTATTTCTAATATTGAAAAATGAAACCAACTATAATTTTTCTGATAATAATTAAAGACTTGATTTAAATCAGATTCAGAAAGCTGAATTTTGTTAAGACCAGTTTCAGCCAGAAATTCATTTAAATATTCTTTTATCTGATCCTGGCTTTCAAATTCTATAACTTTAGATTTATTTTTATCCATAAGAGAATATTCAGATCTCTCTTCATAAAAGTAATCTGGCAGAGTCATTCCCCTCCTCTTTGCTTTAAAATTTTCCTGGGGCTGGTAAATTACATTTTCATTCTGATAGGTATCTGTTGGCGGAGAAGTAAGTGGCATAATAGCTAATAAATTTCCTGGACTATTAACTTCTAGTTTCAATTTCTGGACAGTTATCTGTTCTTCTGTATTCCAGAGCAGGCCAACATATTCTTCATGATTATTAATCTGAAAATCAGGCTCTAAGGGTATTAGAATCCTTGACTCAACAGAAAGACTAAAAATCAGCAGAAAAGATATCAATATCAGAGGTACAAAAGCCCTTTTCATAGTATTTTACCTCCCAGTAAATTTATTGTTGTTATAATAATTATACAATACTAATTAATAAAATGAAATAAGCGAAATTCCTAAATATATTATCAAGGAGAATCGAAATGAAAAAACTTAATTTATTCAAAGAACTAATTAACCGAAAGAGTAGACTAGAAAATAAAAACCCTGCAATAATTTTAGGCGATGGCGGCCTTGGTACAGAATTTATCAAAAGAGATTCTAATAATAAACAGCCCCCCTTTTTTAATAACATAAATAAACCTGGTCTTGTTGCCAGGATACACAAAGATTATCTCAATGCCGGTTCAGATATTATTACCACAAATACCTTTTCAGCCAATAAATTATATTTAAAAAAGAATAAAGATTATTCTGAGGTTTCTATAAATAAACTGAAGAATAGAATTAAAGAAATCAATAAATCAGGGGCAGAAATAGCTATTAATACTAGAGATGAATTTGTAAATGAAAATCCAGAGCAAAATCCAGTACTGGTTGCTGGTAGCATTGGTCCTACCGGATCTGAAGAGGCTATCTTTCCTAATAAGAGCAGTAATCATAAAAAACTAGTAACCACTTTTAGAGAACAAATTAAAGCTCTCCATGAAGAAAATGTCGATCTAATCTTATTTGAAACTTTCTCATACCACCTTGAATTAAAAGCTGCCTTAGAAGCTTTAAAAGAACTTGATCTCCCGGCAATAGTTAATATGTCTTTTGATAACTATACTAATACTAATTATGGAACAGAAATTAATGATTTTGCTGCTTTAATCAATAATTCATCTGAAAATAAAATCCTGGCAGCTGGGTTTAACTGTATCACACCAGAACCAGGCTACCAGAAGACAATAAGAAATTTTATTGACGCTGTAAATCTTCCTTTAAGTATCTACTTTAATGCAGGAAAACCAGAGCTTGATTTAAAAACCGGCCAGACTATTTACAAATCCAGAGATAACTTCTTCAGAGAGATCAAAAATATAATTCAATTTAATGAATCTAAAACCATCATAATCGGAGGTTGTTGCGGAACTGAACCGGATACAATTAAAAATATTCAAAAACTAATATAATTTAAGAACTAATTATTTTTCAATCCCGGTCCTGGCCATAATTCCCTCCTGATAATAATGTTTAATTTCTTTCATCTCAGTTACTAAATCCGCCTTATCAATTAAAGAATCCTCTGCCATTCGGCCTGTTAAAACTACTTCTACATTTTCAGGCCGGTTATTTATTACTTCAAATAGATCTTCTTCATCAATAAGATCAAAAAATATTGCAATTGCAACTTCATCAATTATTACAACCTGATATTCACCAGAATTGATAGCTTCTTTAATCTCCGCCAAACCTTTTCTGGCAGAAGCTTTATCTTCTTCGTCTGGCTGGCCATTTATAAAAGCCTCTTCACCATACTGGCGAATATCTATATTATCAATATTTTTTAAGGCTTTTATCTCACTATATTCACCATTTTTGATGAATTGACTAAAAAACACTTTCAAATCTGCTCCAATTGCCCTTATAGCAAGACCAATTGCCGCTGTAGTCTTACCTTTTCCGTTACCGGTATATAAATGTACCTGTCCTTTCATTTTATCTTCCCCTTTCAAAATTTTATTATAAAATAAAAATACCGCTCCGGTAAGAAGCAGCTTCTAAGAATAGAAATGTTTTTTAAAAGGGGATTTAAGACAGTCTAAACCCATAAAAAACAAGTTATCCTTCGCCACCTCTTTCGCCGGAAGTAGTTCGAAGTACTTAATAATGGCAGGTCTTCTGGCTTCAGCCTAAAAAACTTTATATTCCTTCCCATATTAAACAGTGAAATATAAAAATAAAGGCTGTTACAGCTGCGACTACAGCAACGGATTCTCACCGTT
>CAYONR010000032.1:0-11833 GCA_964405365.1 uncultured Halanaerobiaceae bacterium | reverse complement strand
CATAACTTTATTATACTAAAAGCAAGCAGCGTTTGTCAAAATCTCTTTTAACCCGGGTTAGACCTTCTCTGATTTTTGCAATCTAGCCATTACCTATCTCTGAAGTCAATCCGCCTCTTTCATTTAAAATAATCTTGAAGCTTTCCCGGATAGATACATAAACTGGAACTGCTACCAGTGCTCCGAGAATTCCAAAGGAGAGCGAGGCAATAACAATTACAAGGATAACGGCAATGGGATGGGTATTTAACATACCACCCTGAAGAATTGGCCGGACCAGATTATTCTCAAACATCTGGACTATAGTCATCAAAACCGCCACCTGAAGCAGCATTATCCAGCTGGTCGTTAAGGCGATAAAGACTGCTGGAGCAACACCAATCGCCGGTCCGATAAATGGTATAATCGAAGCCACTGCCAGAATAAAGCCCAGGCCCAAAGCATTTGGCATGCCAATAATAAGATAACCTACAAACATGATAATACCTGAAATTGCTCCAACTAAAAGCTGGCTGGGAATATAAACGGCAAAGGTCTGATCAATTTTGCCGATAATGGCCTTAATAGTTTCTCGACGCTTTTTAGGAATTAACTTGAGAAATTTTTTAAATAATATCCGATCATCCTTAAGAAAATAAATAACAAGAAATGGCGTCAAGAAGAGAATAACACCCATCTGAGCCAGAGAATCAAATAGCCCCATGAAGTTATACCCAGTTACCCGATTACCAACACCTCTGGCAAACTCAACCAGCCTGCCTTCTACATCAATCTCAGATAAAAACTCAATCTCATCTACTTCAGTTATAAGCTCACTAACTCGAATAGCTATATTTTCATAATCACTCAAGAACCTAATCAGCCTCATCACTTCAGTGTATATAATACTACCAGCAAAATAAGTAATAAAAAAGATTAGTATCAAAAGAGCTAAAATTGTAAAAAGTATAGAGAGCGTTTTATTATTAATATGTTTATATAAAAACTTAACAGACGGCCTCAACAGATAATAAAAGAAAGTTGCAAGCAATAGAGGTATTATTACTAGATGAAAAACCCCGGCAAAAAAATCTGCCAGTTGCGGTATCTGGTTGATTATAAAGAAAATCGCCAATAGCATTATGGCTGCTGCAGTAAATTTAAAAAATCGATTCTGAAACATCCTTTGCCTCCTAATGAACAATGGTAAATAGTTTGTTTATGTAAATAATATTATCTATATCTAATATATCATATAATTAGTCTAAATTACCACCCCAACCCAAGCTGGACTTTAAACCTTTTCTAAAAGTTCAACAAAAATATTTGAAGGAGAGAATCCTAAATGATTAAGATGGACAGTCATAATTTTCAGCAAATGGCTTGATATCAAGCACAGGAGTACCATTAATTGCATCCAGGCCTTCAACTTTCAAAATATTATCTTCCCTGCTCAATAATTTAACCTGGGTAACCCCGATAGAACTGGGCCGTCTGGGGCTCCTAGAGCTAAAAACTCCCTGCATGCCCCCATGTCTCCGCTCACCAATCAAATTATACCCCTCATCTTCTTTGAGATGAAAAGAAAAAATAACCATTATAAATTCATTTTCCTCAATCTTATAAAGACCATCAGTAAATTCTTCTTTAACTACAATTTCACTGATTATATTTTCCATTTTAACAGGGCCAACTGGCTTATCATATTTATTTCTAACCTCTGCAATTTTAACTATATTCATAATTTTTCCTCCACCCCAGGCTGGACCTCCTGGTTATTCGACAGTTACCAGGTCCTATCACTTTGCATATTTCACATAGTATTAGCTATCCCTATTTTGAGCTTCAAGGATCCTTTTATAAGCATTTAAATATACTACTTCATCTTCTCTTTTTCCGATAGACCAGATTATTAATCTTTTATCATCTAACACTCTATAAACAATTCTATACTTCTTTTTATAAAAATAAATTTTATAATACCCAGAAAGATCTATATCACCTTTATTGCCAAGCGGCTTTCCTAGTTCTGGAGAGAGCTTGATTTTATTTAGAGCTTTCTTAGCAAACTTCATCACACTACCATCTAATTCACTAATATCGTCTTTTACTTTAGGATGAAAGACCAGCTCCATTTACTCATATCCCCTTTTAAAATTAATTTATTCTTCATCTAATAACCGCATTATCTCTTCTTCATCAACGCTATCATCAATATCAAAATCCTCTTTCCTTTCACTAACAATCTCTTCAATATAAGAATCTTCAAGCTTGTCTTCTAAATAAGCAATTTTTTCTAACAACATCTCATATTCTTCAATATCCATAATAATACCTTCAATGTCATTGTTCCTGGTTATAAATAAAGGGGATTCTTTTGCCTTATCTAACATTTTACTAAAATTACGAACAATTTCAGAAGATGACACAAGATGATCTCTATCAATTTTTAAAGTAACCATTAAATACACCCCCATCTATATCTTTAATAAAATTATACATTAAATTTTACATAAAATCAATTGTATAATTTTAAACTGCTATTTTTCTTTGACTACTCTTATTACATATTTTACCATAATGACCCCGGGTTGGGTTTTAGTTAGATCGCTTCTAGCTCCCTTTTCTCTTTACGGAGCATCTCTACTTCCAGGCGATCAAAGTCGGCACCAAGAATCTTTCGCCAGAGATATTCAGTGAACTCCATAATGGCTTTCTTGCTGGAACCACAGGCATCAGCCTTAATAACCTGCAGCGATTTTAAGACCTCCAAAATAACTCTAATATCATCCAGGCCATAATGGATTATCTGCTGGTAAGTATCCAGCAGCAATACTTTAAAATCAATCGCCTCAATATAGAGACTGCCATCTCCGGCATCTATCTTCATATATCCGTCAGGCAGTTCAGATAAATCCCTGAGCAGCAGCGAGGTAACCTGAATGCACTGGATGGCCGTATTAGGATCATTAATCCCAGGAGATAGCGCCTTCAGCGCCACTTCTACAATTTTCTGAATAGTAAAAGCAAAATCCTGATGGTCTATCCGCTCTTCCTCGATGATAATTCCATCAGCAATTTTCTTCTCAATCTCTTCTCTATCTTCATCAGACAGCGGATTATTTAATTGATTAACAGTTCCAATTGCAAAATTTCTGGTAACAAACTGACCGATTACCTTACTCAAATAAAAATCTACGCCATAATCACCAGCTATTTTAGCCAGTTTTTTATAATTCAGCATCTGAATATAACCATCATCATGCGAATTGACTTTAAAGATCTCATCATCTTTTTCTACAGGCAATTTCTCAACGACCTCATTATCTTCTATCCGCTCCTTATAAGCTTCTATCTCATGATAGGAGATCTCCTTAAGCCGCTTAATTAGATTACTAGCCTGAATATACGAGGCCACACTATTAATAAAACGGAAGAAGAATATCAAGCCAACCAGGATATAGATAATCCCAATAGTGGCAGAGATCATCATGGTATCTGCTGGATAACTGCTCATAAAGAGAAATACCAGCATCGTATAAAGAAAACCGCTAACAAAAATTCCGAAAGACTGGAGTGTATCCTTTCTCGTCAGAAAGTTCTTAACAACCCTGGGCGAATACTGAGCAGTATACATCGTCAAAACAACCATTGTAATTGAAAAAGTAAAGGTGGTAATAGTAATAAAAGCACTGGCGATAATCCCCAGGATAGTCTCTCCAATATCTAATCTAGTCAAGAGGAGGGGTGTAAATACATTCTCGATCTCAAATAAAATTCCGAGATCAAAGATAACAATAATAAGTGCCAGCAGAGTAGCAAAAAAACTATATATAACTGGATAAAACCAGACTCGTTCCTGCAAATGGCGCAAAAAATAAGAAACCTTATCAAAATTCATATGCCCACTCCCCTTTCATTATTTTACTTCAAATCCCTTTGATATTAAGTCTGCAGATGATAAATATCATCCATAAATTCGGCCTTAAAAGCGGCAGGAGAAGCCTCAGTTTCTGCAGCTCTTTCACCAGAAATATTAAAGATTAATACAGCAGCAACTACTCTTTTATATAGTTCTACATTAGGATTATTAATTCCTGCAAAAACTGCCAGGCTACTTCCAAGCATACAGCCTGTGCCAACAACAGCCCCAAGCATCCTATCACCTCTGGCCAAATTTATTGCTCTTTTAGCATCAGCCACATAATCCTCAGCCCCAGTAACAACAATGACTGTAGAATATTCTTCAGCAAGCTGTCTGGCAGAATCTTTATAATTATCTCCTGCAGCAAAGGATTCTACTCCCCGCATTTCTGCCTCAACACCGGCTAAAACATCGATTTCACTTTGATTTCCCTTAATAACAGCAAAATCAACCTGGTCCAGCAATTTCATAACAGCATTTTTCCTGTAATCTGTGGCCCCGGCTCCTACTGGATCTAACAAAACTGGAATTCCTAATTGATTTGCTCTTTTTCCTGCCTTCAGCATAACCTCTAGCTTATAATCATTAAGTGTACCAATATTTATAAGTAAAGCAGATGCCGATTCAACCATCTGCTCTGCATCTTCTTTGCCCCCGGACATCACCGGTAAACCACCCCAATTCAAAGTTATATTAGCACAATCATTCATTGTAACTTCATTTGTAAGTTGTAAGATTAACGGCTTATTATTATTGATCTCATCTAAAATCCCCTGAGACTCTTCATCAAAATTTGAAAATAAATCAGTTAATTCCATTTTTATAATCTCCCCTCTTAGCATTAATTATTTTTTCCTTAAATAGACTCGTTTCTTCAGAGATATTTATTGCCTTAGTTATTGCAGATATAACTGAAATAGTATCTGCACCTGATTCGATTACTTTACCACAGTTATCTTTATTTAAACCCCCAATAGCAACAATAGGAAGCCTGCTTTTCTCGCTTATCCTTCTGATTCCTGAAGTTCCAATCCCATCTTTTGCCCTATCCACCTGTTTAGAATTAGTAGAAAATACAGCACCCACTCCTAGATAATCAGCACCACCTGATTCGGCTAATTCCATTTCTTTCAGAGTATAGCCCGAGATTCCAATAATCTTATCTTCACCTAAAATCTTTCTAGCTTCTTTAACAGGAAAGTCATCCTGGCCAAGATGAACTCCATCTGCATCAAGGGCCAGAGCTAGATCAACCCTATCATTTACAATGAAATCAATACCTGCCTGCCTGGCTATCTTTCTAATCTCAAGACCAAGGCTAAACCTTGCCCTCAATGGAAGATTCTTTTCTCTTAGTTGGATTACATCTACACCACCAGCAACCGCCTCTTTTACAACCTCAAGAGTCGACCTGCCTGCAGACAACTTTTCTTCTGTAATCAAATAAAGATCCCAGTTTAATTTCTTCAAATAACTTCACCTCACATAACAAGATGGTTAACAGGATTATTCCCTGAACCGATCTCAATCCCGGATTTTATAGCCTGGGTTATATATTTTTTCGAAGCCTTTAAGGCCTTTTCAACTTCTAAGCCCAGGGCAAGATTGCTGGCTATTGATGCTGACAGTGTACAACCTGTCCCATGAGTGTTATTAGTTTTGATATACTGGCCATTTAATTCTGTGAATTTGCTGCCATCATAAAGTATATCGGTAACCTGGGGAACCTGATTACTGTTAGTAGCTCTAATATCAGCATGGCCTCCCTTTACCAGTACATATTCTGAGCCAAATTCATAAATCTTTCTGGCCAGCTCTCTTATACCAATTTCAGCGTTCTGGTCATAACCTGCCAGAACCCTGGCTTCATTTAAATTTGGAGTGACCACTTTTGCCAGGGGCAGAAGCTGATTTCGGTATGCTTCAACAGCTATGCTCTCTAAAAGAAGATCACCGCTGGTGGCTACCATTACCGGGTCTACGACTAGATTTTCCTGGCCATATTCTTTAAATTTTTCTGCTATAAGGACAACTATCTCTTTAGTTGCCAGCATTCCAGTTTTAGCAGCATTAAAATTTATATCCTGGAAGACTGAATCAAACTGTTTTGCAACAAACTCTAATTCTACTGGACTGACTCCCTGGACGCCAAGGGTATTCTGGGCAGTTAAAGCTGTTATAACTGAGGCCCCATAGACATTATGGACAGTCATCGTCTTCAAATCTGCCTGGATACCAGCACCACCGCCAGAATCAGAACCAGCAATTGTTAGGACTCTTTGCATTTTAATACCCCTTTCTATTAAAGTTTTTTTGCAAATAAAAAAGCACAGCCCGGGAAGGACTGTGCCTAAAATACAAGTTATGTCTATTATAATTAAGTACAATATATTAATGGTGCTTAATGGTACTTAATCCACACATCCCTCCGCTAGTATTATCCAGATCAGGTTTCAAGGGTCTAGAGGTCAACACCTCATTCTCAGCTATATAATAGCTCCCCCTGTGCTTTATTTAGTTTTGCTTAATACAGCTATATTATAACATAAATACTGGAATTAAAAAAGAAAAACATATATCAGAATTAACTTATCTTATAATAAACTAAAGTATTTACTCCAGAAGATCTCCTGGAGCGGCATTAAAACTTCTTTAATTATAGATAACTTAAAATACGCTGGCAAGATAGAAATTCAGCAATAACAACACTAGAGTAAATAATAGCCAGGTGACATATCTGACAGTATCGCCAGTGTGAATTTTAGATACATTCTTATCAAACGCTAAAAAGGAATTAAAGGCATTAATATACAAATCAGGTTCAATCGGTTTTTCCGGGTGGGGAGCAATAAATTTCTTTAAGACCAGGAATAATGCCAGGGCAATTAAATTAGGCTGGAGTCCAGTCCAGATTTCATAACCTGAGAAATAGTTGATGCCAGTTGAAATATTGTATAGAGACTCCATCTGTTCTGGCAAAAGAGCTGTAATCATCATAATGCCGGCAAGAAATACCATTGAGAATCTCATTGAAAACAATGGTTTCTTCTTGATCTCAGGATTTTCTCCCTCTCTTATAAAACCGTAATAGATAACTTTAATAAATGTCAGAGCTGTACCGATGCCAGCAATCATCATACCATAATATAATATCTGATTATCAGTGCTATGTTTAATCATTGTCTTACTTAAATAACCATTAAAGAATGGAAATCCGACAATAGATAATGAGGCAATCAAACCGGTGACAAAGGTGATCGGCAGTTTTTTCCAAAGACCGCCTAACTTCTCGAGATTATCATGACCAATAGAATAAATAATTGTTCCAGCCATAATAAAATGGAGGCCTTTATATAGAATATGATTAACGATATGAAAGCTCCCACCAACTATGCCTAATTCATTACCGAGGCCAATCCCGACGATCATATAGCCTATCTGACTGACTATCGAATATGATAGGATCTTTCTTATATCAGAATGGGTGATGGCAAGGGCTACTCCAATAATCGCATTAAAAACTCCAAAATAGGCGATTAAGATATTGTCTATCTCTATCAATCTATAGAGGCCATAAACACCTATTTTAGAGGTGAAGGCAGATAGAATTACACTTATATGGAAAGGAACATTAGAATAGGTCCTGGGCAGCCAGGTATGGACACCAACAAAGGCTAATTTAATACCAATAGATATCAAGAAAAAGATTAGTCCTCTTTCAGGAACTGCAAGAATAGCAGAGCCTGATTCAGTTACATGGAGAATTATTCCCCAGAGTAACATCAGACCGCCAAAGACATGCATCAATATATAATACTGGGCTGTATGCTGTCTAATAGGGTTATTAATACTATAGATTAAGAAGAAAGCAGCGAGAGTAATGATTTCCCAGGCAACAATAAAGCTAATGAAATCACCAACAAATAAAATTATAAAGGAAAAGCCGAGATAAAAATTAACCAGAGGAAATTCTTTTCTAATAGCACAATTATATGAAAAAATAAAGGCACTGGTACCAAAAACAACAAAGATTAGGGCAATATTTCTAGAAATTACATCTACTTCTAGCAATATTATTTCGAAATCAAGAAAGACGAATGTCAATAATTTCTCGCCTTCTGGTAAACCCAGGAGGATAAATAGAGAGGTCGCCAAACCAGCAATTGATATTATCAGGCGCTGTCTATTATTTTTTAGAAAGATAGATATTATACCGGTTATTATTAGAATAAATCCAGGGTTTATAGGTATTGAGGGCATAATTTAACCTCCTGGGATATTACTAAGTTAAAATTATTTCAGTTAGTCTAATTCCTGTGCCATCTCTGTCAGCCCTCCTGCGAGAATCTTCGCCCGACCAGCCAGAGTCGAAAGCTCAATATATTCTTGATCACTATGGTTGCCGCCGCCAACTGCT
This sequence comes from uncultured Halanaerobiaceae bacterium, assembly GCA_964405365.1. GTDB lineage: Bacteria > Bacillota > Halanaerobiia > Halanaerobiales > Halarsenatibacteraceae > Halonatronomonas. Next base: position 3,512 of record CAYONR010000032.1, on the reverse strand, counting down.
CCTAAAGCATCCAGGGTCGGCACTCCCAAACCGCTAACAAAATTGCCATCTGAGGCTCCTCCTGTTGTGGTCGCCTCTAGCTCAATTCCAGCAGCCTGTGCAACTTCCTTGAAAACCTGGAACATCCGCCCTGATTCCAGGCTCTTCTCCATTGGAGGCCGGTTTAGTCCGCCTTTAAGCAGAGTTTTAGCTCCTGGCAGATATTCTTTAGCTGCTATCTCTTTGAGCTGTTCTTCTATTTTTTCGACCTGTTCCAGTTTCGCAATTCTTAAATCTATCTCTGCCCGAGCATTATCAGCAACAATATTTGGGCGCTCGCCTCCCTTGATAACACCAACATTTAAAGTGATGCTCTGATCATAATCGGTCAGTTTATGAACATCAGGAATCTTATAGGCCAGCTCTTCAATGGCACTGACCCCGGCTTTATGACCAGAACCGGCATGGGCTGCCTGGCCACTGACTATCAACTCATAGATACCGACACCTTTTCTGGCAGTCACCAGACTGCCATCCTGCCGGCCTGGTTCTAAAACAAAGCAAGCAGTGGCCTCTCTGCCAGCAGCCTCGATCAGTTCTCTGGAGGTTGGCGATCCAATCTCCTCATCTCCATTTAAAAGAACGACCAGGTCAGGGAGTTCAGTCCCTGAAGTTATCAGAGTTTCTAAAACATTTTTTAAGATCACGACCCCGGATTTCATATCGCAGACACCTGGTCCATAAGCTCTGTCAGCTTCTTTATCCAGCTTAAAGGGACGGCTGTCTGCTGTTCCCTCAGTAAATACAGTATCGACATGGGCAAGAAATAACCAATTACCATCCAGTTCACCAGCTCTTCTGGCAATCAGATTATTTCCCTGTTCCTCATTAACTTTAATCTCCGTCTCAAAGCCGAGCCCGGTATAGATCTCTTCGTATCTGGAGATAATTTGATCGACACCAGTTTTTGTATATGAACCACTATCAATATTAACTAACTGCTCAAGTTCTTGAATCATTTCCTCTTCTCTAGCTTCTATCTGCTCGAATAACTTCTCCATTAATTTTTCCTCCTTTTTCCTTTTTGGACCCGGGTTCAGATTAGCATATTTTACCATTAAGTTTTTTCTTCTGCCGGAATATACTTTTTCTCCTTGTTGTCGCCTTTAGTGATTGCTACTGTATAGATAATCAGGGCCACCCAGATAAAACAGAAACTGATAAGATGGACAGTAGAAAACTCCTCATTAAAAAGAAAGACTCCAAGAAAAAAGCTGATTGTTGGAGCGATATATTGCAAAAAGCCTATTGTTGAAAACTCAACCAATTGTGTACCCTTAGCAAACCAGAGAAGTGGCGTGGCTGTAACTACCCCTGAGAAAATTAAGATGGCCAGCACCGAGATTGGAATAACTGTGAGGCTTCCTGTTCCAGTTAATTCAAGGCGCCCAATATAGAGCAGGGCAATCGGAGTAATCATTAAAGTCTCCAGCGCTAGAACTGTGATGGTATCCAGATTGAGGACTTTTTTAACCAGACCATAGAGAGCAAATGATATAGCCAGAATTAATGCAACCCAGGGCACCACACCATAATGGATTGTCAGGATAAGAACTCCAACTGTGGCCAAAATAAGAGCCAGGATCTTGCCTTTGTTGAATTTTTCTTTTAAGACAAACATACTTAAAAGGGAGACAACCAGGGGATTGATGTAATAGCCCATACTTGTCTGGAGGACAAAGCCGGCATTTACAGCCCAGATATATGTATACCAGTTGATAGTGATTAAAACAGCTCCAGCCAGGATTAATATAGTCTTTCTCCTGCTGGCTAAAATCTCTTTTAAAATTTTAAAATCCCCTTTTATAATTAGTAGGGCCGTCACAAAGACAAATGACCAGACTATCCGGTGGGCTAGTATTTCTAAGGCCGGGATTCTATTTAAGAGCTTCCAGTATATCGGTAAAAGCCCCCAGGCTGTAAAAGCCATTATCCCATAGATTACACCTAATTTTTGATTGTATGAGTTATTTGATTTCGACTGATTCCCCAACTTTTTCACCTATTTCGTTTGATTATTGATTAACTATTATAAATTAACCTCATCTTCTTCAACCTTTTCTTTAAAACCTTCTCGTGGAGAGTTGTTCAATCCCTGGTATGTCGTAATATCTACCTTCAAACCAGTTGCATCTTCAATATCCTGCTTCAAACCCACAAGTTCAAAAAGGCTCCGCCGAGTTGACTCAACTACAATATCTATATCGCTACTCTCATCAGCCTCGCCCCTGGCATAGGAACCATAGATGCCTGCTTTAGTAATTTTATACTCTTCTAAAACCATTAATATCTTTTCCTTAATAGAAGCATTAAGTTCCATAATAATCCCCCATAACAAGATTTGATTATTACTCATAAAACCACATGATATATCCGCAGTTATCGCAGATATCATTCTTGGCCTGCTTATTAGCCATTTTAATCACCCTTCTTTCTGTTTATTACCTATTCCATCTCTATTCAGCCAGGTAATCGCCAGCTGCAGTGCCGTTGCAAAACAGACCCATAACAGATAAGGAATATTGATATATGCGATCCATTGGATATGGGGCACTATAGTAACCATTGCCCAGATCAGTGTTATTAAGACCAATAAAATATCTACCATTGCTAAAAAATTGTTTTTCAGTTTAAACTGCAAAGGTGTGAAAGATAAGTTAAAGACCAGATTGAGTGCGAAAGGCAGAACAATCTGCCAGCTTAAAGCCCCCTGTGTAAACTGTATAAAAACGTTACCGAAAGATATAGCAATGATAATATACAATACTGACCACACAGGCCCAAAAATCTTTGCCGGTGGTGCCCATCCCGGTTTAATTAGTTTTGAGTACCAACTGCTACTGTCCATAGTTTATGCTCCTCGTATAATATGATTAATAATATTTTTTTAATCTTTGTAATGAGAGGTATCTCCATGGAAAACTATATCTGTATTCTCGCCATTGATTTCTATAAGATTTAAGCAAGTCTGATTAAGTATATTTTAGTCAACTTGGATTCCTATTACTCATAAAACCACATAATATATCCACAATTATCGCAGATATAATTCTTGGCCTGCTTATTGGCAAAATCAAAGCCTAAGAATGTCGCTCCAGGCGTATTCATTAGGGTCTCCCTGGTCCAAAACTTCTTACCAGAACAGATCGGGCAGACAAGCTCATTCCCTTTAATTTCGTATTCCTGTGCATCTTTATTAGCCATTTTATTCACTCCCCAATTCATCTAACTGACGTTTTTATCTTCTTCATACAACTCTAAAAAGACTTCCACCAATTCCGAATCAAACTGACTACCTGCACATCTTTTTATTTCGGCAATAGTTTCCTGATGGGATTTAAGTTGATTCTGATTATAGGGTCGATCATTCGTCATAGCGTCAAAGGCATCTACAATCGCTGTTATCCGGGACAAGAACGGAATCTCTTCGGATGATTCATTTTTAGAAGAAGAAATTTGTTCCAAAACGACCA
>CAYONR010000031.1:0-11923 GCA_964405365.1 uncultured Halanaerobiaceae bacterium | reverse complement strand
GGAGGGTTTCTAATAAGTTTTGTTCCTATAAAAGAAATTATAGTTATAAAGATACCAAGGGCAAGCAGGGTTCCATCCACTCCCCAGAATTCAATCATCGTTTTTTTTAGGGGAGCAAAAATAACAGCTGCAAGTCCAAAACCCATAACTGCCAGGGAAACTGCAAATCCAGGACGGTCGGCAAACCACTTGCTTGCTGTTGGAGCTATAGTAGCATAAGTCAGACCACAGGCTATCCCCACACCAATTCCGTAAGTCATGGTCAACCAAACAGGAGAAGGAAAATATCTCATAAGTGCTGCCAGACTGTATCCCACCAGAAACATAATAGAACCTACAGTTGCTATCTTTCGGGGACCGTACTTATCCTGCAGCCATCCTGCAGGAATCATAGTTATAGAAAATACTATAATCATAACAGTAAACGGCAGATTAGCTTGAGCATTTGTCCAACCCCAGTTTTCAACAAGTGGAAGCACAAAAGAACCCCAGGCATAACTCATACCTCCCATCAATGAAAGAAGAAAACCACCTAGTAACACGATCCAGCGTCTACGCAAGAGCTTTTCATTATCTTTTTTCATGATAATCCTCCTGTTGCATGCCTATTTATCACTTTTTTTATTTTGTACCTGAACTGAAGTGTTCAGTTTATTTCATCAGCCCCTGTTAAATATTAATAAAACTATATATCAGCGAGGTTTTACAATAAATTTAATAGCTGTTCTTTCTTCTCCTCCAATCTCAACATCTTCAAACGCAGGTATACAGACTAAATCTACACCTGATGGCGCCACAAACCCCCTGGCTATTGCTACTGCCTTAACTGCCTGATTAACTGCTCCTGCTCCTATTGCTTGAAGTTCTGCGCCACCTTCTTCTTTTAAAACACCGGCTAGAGCACCTGCTACAGAATTAGGACTAGATTTTGCTGCTACTTTTAATACATCCATGCTGTAAAAATACCTCCTTAGTAACTTAAGTTGGGGCTGATATCAGTATTATTGTCTATATTATAAGAAACTCCTGCATTATTTTGAACTATAACTTCAAATCTAAAACCAAATTGTTCAAATCATTACTTCTTTTATTGATTTTACAAATTGGCCTGCATTATTAAGCATCTCTTCTTCTGTATCGCCAGCTTGAATTGCCTTTATTAAAGCACTGCCAATAATTATACCATCAGAATGTTTAGCTGCCCTTCTGGCCTTATTTTGATTATCTATACCAAAACCAAGACCAATCGGGAGGTCACCAGAATATTTTCTAACTTTACTTAAATAACTTTTAAGTAAAGGATTCTCTTTATTGCTTTCACCTGTTATTCCAAGATGGGCAACTGTATAGAGAAAGCCTGAAGAGGATTTTACATTTTTTTTAATTCTTTCTTCTGATGTATTTGGAGTTACCAAAAATATCTGATCGATAGATTTCTGTTTAAGAGATGATGAAAGATTTGCTCTTTCATCAAAGGGGAGGTCTGGAATAATAACACCTGAAATTCCAGCGATACTAATTTCATTAGCAAATCTTTTTTCACCATAATTTAAAATAGAATTATAATAACCCATTAATATAATTGGGACTTTGATATTATCTTTAATTTCTGCTAGTTTTTCTATTAAGTTCTCTAATGTAACTCCACTTTTTAAAGCCCTCTGTGAAGCTGCTTGAATTGTAGGACCATCTGCTAGAGGATCAGAAAATGGGATGCCGACTTCAATTATATCTACTCCCTCTGTCTGAAGTTTATAAATAAGTTGTTCTGTCATCTTCAAATCAGGATCTCCGCCACTTATATATGTTATCAAAGGTTTCTTTTCATTAAAGACTTCTCTTATCTTACTCATCATCTTCGGCCTCCCTGATCTTTTTGAAATTATTTATATCTTTATCGCCTCTACCTGAGAGATTTATAATAATAGTCTTATTCTGATTGAGTTGTGGTGTAAGTTCTTCTAGATAGGCCAGAGCATGAGAACTTTCTAAAGCCGGGATAATACCTTCTTTTTCTGAAAGCAGTCTGAAAGCTTTAATAGCCTGATTATCATTAATATATTTATAACTAACTCGATTAATCTCTTTTAGATGACTATGCTCTGGACCAACACCTGGGTAATCCAATCCTGCTGAAATTGAATGAGCTGGTATAACCTGGCCATCCTGATTCTGAAGTAAATATGACTTGCTACCATGCAGAACTCCAACCCGACCTTTAGATAATGTGGCTGCATGTTTATCTGTATTAATTCCTTTGCCGGCAGCCTCAACTCCTATCATTTTAACTTTTTCATCATTAAGAAAGGGATAAAAGATGCCGATTGCATTACTGCCACCACCTACACATGCTAGAATATAATCTGGTAGTTTTCCCTGAGCTTTGAGTATTTGCTCTCTTGTTTCTTCTCCAATGATTTTTTGAAAATCTCTAACCATTTCTGGATAAGGGTGCGGCCCTACTACTGAACCTATTATGTAATGAGTTGTTTCAACATTACTAACCCAATCTCTAATTGCCTGGTTGGTAGCATCTTTTAAGGTTTTGCTGCCAGTATTAACTGGAATCACCTCTGCACCTAACATTTCCATTTTATATACATTTAAAGATTGCCGTTTAATATCTTCTTCTCCCATGTAAATCTGACATTCTAAATCGAACCTGGCTGCTACAGTTGCTGTAGCAACACCATGCTGGCCTGCTCCTGTTTCAGCAATAATTCTTTCTTTGCCCATCTTTTTTGCCAGTAATATCTGGCCAAGAGTATTATTGATTTTATGAGCTCCTGTATGATTTAGATCCTCTCTTTTTAAATAAATCTTAGGGCCCTGATAATAATCAGTTAATTTTTCAGCATAATATAAAGGAGTAGGTCTACCACTATAATCTGCCAGTAATGATTTGAACTCTTTAATAAAATTCTGATCACTTTTTAGAGACTGATAAGTTTCATTAAGTTCATCTAGTGCCGGTATTAAAGTTTCAGGAACATAACGACCTCCATAATCTGAGAAATATCTTTGAGACATTATTTCTGCTCCTCTCCTATTAAATCATCTATCCCATTATTATAATTATTGATTTTGTTAATAACTTTTCTCATCAAGATATGATCTTTTTTGCCTGGTGATATTTCTATCTGACTGTTAAGATCTACTGCTGCAGGTCTTACATTTTTAAGAGCTTGTTCAATATTTTCTTTTCCAAGTCCACCGGCCAGTATAAAGTCTTTACCAATTTCTCGTTTACTAAGTAGTGACCAGTCAAAACTCTTACCTGTACCACCACTCTTATCTTTTGTTTTAGTGTCAAAAAGTAGATAATCAACCTGATCTTTATATTTATTAATTGCTTTTAAATCTGATTCATCAGCAATAGAGATTGCTTTTATAGTTTTTAAGGGAACTTGTTTAATCATTTCTAAAGATTCACTACCATGAAACTGAATATGGGTAAATAGCTTGCTGGAAATGATATTATCTAATTCATTCATTTCTGGATTAACTACTACTGCTACTCTAGAAATAAAAGGAGGGAGTTCAGCAATTAATTTTCTTGCCTGGTATAGATCAATTTTTCTTGGACTTTTTGCCAGGATAAAACCTATTGCATCTACATTCAATTTAATAGCAGCAGTTATATCCTGTTTATTTGTCATACCACAAATTTTAATTTTAGTTTTTAAATTCATTTTAAATCTCCCCTGCATAAACCAAGTTCTTCAATCTTAACCGCTGGATCATCTGCTCTCATTAATGTTTCACCAATTAATACTCCATCAACATTTAAATCTCTTAAATAATCTATATCTGATTTTGTTTTTATACCACTTTCAGCGATTATAAAATAATCTTTTCTATTTCTGATCGATTCGAGATGCTTTAATAAATTTTCCGTCGTCTGAAGATCAACTTGAAAAGTATTGAGATTACGATTATTTATCCCTATTATTTCAGCTCCTGCTTTTAAAGCTAACTCCATTTCTTCATGATTATGGACTTCTACAATTGCTTCCATTTTTAATTTCGAAACTAAATTAAGCAAATTTTTTAATTCTTGAAATTCTAAAACAGCTACTATTAGTAAAACTACATCTGCCCCAAGAAAAAAACTCTCATAAATTTGAATAGGATCAATTATAAATTCTTTTCTCAATACAGGTAGCTCTGTTTGGAGACTTATCATTTTTAATATCTGATTATTGCCCTGGAAAAATTTCTCGTCTGTTAAAACAGATATAGCTGACGCTCCAGCCTTTTCATATGCTGCAAGTTGTTTTTCAGGATTGAAATCTTCTTGAATTAAACCTTTACTCGGAGAAGCCTTCTTTATTTCAGCTAAAAGACTTATTCCAGGTGCTATAAGTTTTCTTTTTAATGAATTCCTGGAATCTTTAAGCCTTTCTACTTCTTTTTCTTTCTCTTTGATAATTTTATCAAGTATCATCATTAAATAGCCACCTGATTGCTACATTTCACTAATTGCTGAAGCTTATTTAAAGCTTTACCAGAATCTATTATCTCAGCTGCTTTATTAACCCCTTCTTTAAGATCCTTGACTTTATCTGCTATCATAAATGCTGCTGCAGAATTAAGAAGTATCACATCTCGTTTAGATCCTGTTTTCCCTTTTAATATATTTAGCGTAATTTCTTTATTCTCCATTGGACCACCACCGAGTATAGAATTTAAAGAGGACTGTTTTAATCCAGCATCTTCTGGATAAAAATTATATTCTTTAATCTTACCATTTTTTAAATAAGCTGTCTTATTTAGACCAGAAATAGAAAGTTCATCTATTCCTCCTGCTCCATGAACTACCATTGCTGACTTTAAACCAAGATTTTTTAAAACATGAGCCATTGGAAAGATCAAATCTTCTTTATAAACTCCAAGAATCTGATAGTCTGTTCTAGCTGGATTCGTAAGTGGACCTAAAATATTAAAGATTGTTCTTAAGCCGATTTCTTTTCTGGGACCAACTGCATATTTCATAGCTTTATGAAAATATGGAGCAAAAAGAAAGGAGATCCCTGCTTGATCAAGACAGGTAGCTGCTTCATCTGGTGTTAAATCTATCTTAACACCAAGCGCTTCTAAGAGATCAGCACTGCCGCTTTTTGATGATACTGAACGATTACCATGTTTAGCAACATTTAAGCCTCCAGCGGCCATAACAATTGCTGTAGTTGTCGATATATTAAAAGTGCCTTTGCCATCTCCACCAGTACCACAGCTATCTATTAGATTTTTAGCTCGAGAGTTTATACTGGCTGCTTTATCTCGCATCACTGAAGCAGCTCCGGTTATTTCTGGGATAGTCTCCCCTTTCATTCTAAGACCTACAAGAAAGCCAGCAAGCTGACTGTCTGTTATTTCTCCTTCCATTATCTGTTCCATAGCTGATTTCATCTCATTTAAAGTTAGATCCTCTCTACTCACTAATTTTTCTAAATGATTCTTAAACATTATTATCACTCCTGATATTCAAGAAATTTTTAATGATTGTTTCGCCAACTTCTGTAAGTATAGATTCTGGATGGAATTGCACACCATAGATATTATATAAACTATGTTTTACTGCCATAATCTCTCCGTTATCTGTTTCAGCTATAATCTCAAGTTCTTCTGGAAAGTTATCCTTGTTGATAATTAGTGAATGATATCTAGTTGCTGAAAATCGATTTTTAATTTCAGCAAATAATTTTTCTGATTGATTGATCTTTATGATGTCTGAAACTTTTCCATGGAATACTCGCTCTGACTTTATAATCTCTCCTCCAAATATCTTTCCAATACATTGATGCCCGAGACAGACGCCAAGAATAGAGATTTGATTTTTGAATTCATTAATAACATCCTTTGATATGCCTGCATCTTCTGGTCTTCCTGGTCCAGGTGAAATTACAATATTATCTGGATTAAGTCTTTTTATATCTTCGATTGAGATTTTATCATTACGGAATACCTTAACCTGATCAAATTTTTCTAAAATATGAACTAAATTATATGTGAAGGAATCGTAATTATCTATCACCAAAATCATTTTTACCACCTCTTTCAGCTATCTTTAGCGCTTCAAATAAAGCCTCTCCTTTATTAAGTATTTCCTGATGTTCTTTTGCTGGCTCAGAATCTGCGACTATACCAGCACCAACCTGAAGATTTAAAATCCCATCTGATAATGAGAAGGTCCTGATCGTTATACAACTATCTAAATTACCATTAAAACTTAAATAAGCAACAGTGCCTGCATAAACTCCTCTTGCTTCTTTTTCAAAGTTATCTATTAACTCAATAGCTTTAATTTTTGGTGCTCCAGATACTGTGCCTGCAGGAAAGTTGGCTTTCAATGCATCGAGACTACCCAGGCCATCTTTAAGGTCAGCTTCAACCTGGGAAACCAGATGCATTACTTTAGAAAAATATTCAACTTCCATTAATTCTGTAACTTCGACTGTTCCTGGGGCAGATATTTTGCTTAAATCGTTCCTGCCAAGGTCTAAAAGCATTGTATGTTCTGCTTTTTCTTTTTCATCATTTTTAAGATCTTCTTCTAAATTTTGATCTTCTTTTATAGTTTTGCCCCGTGGCCTGGTTCCTGCTAGTGGTCTTGTCATTACCCTTCTATCCCTTACTCTAACAAGAACTTCAGGAGATGAACCTATTATTTTATTCTCAGGAAAATTTAAATAAAAAGAATATGGAGATGGGTTAACTGATCTTAAAGCCCTATAAATATTAAATGGTGGTATATTATTTTCAATAGAAAACTTCTGCGAAAGCACTATTTGAAAGATGTCGCCTTCTATAATATGTTCTTTAGCTTTTTTGACCATCTCCTCAAATTCATCTTTTTTAGTATTTGATTTCAATACTTCCTGTTTAAATGAGTATTTTCTATTTGTAGATTCAAAGTTAATTTTCTTAGAATCAATCTTCTCTTTTACTCTTTTTATCTCTGAAATACCCTGATTAAATATCTCTTCTTTTTCAGAAATATCCATTGAATCATTAACTTTAAGATTATTTATAATCTTTACTTTGTTATGAAGATGATCGTAAGCAACTATTACCTGAGTTTCAACTAAAATACTCAAGGGCTTATCGTTTTTCTTCAACTCTTTATCTGGTTCAGAATGATATATCTCTTCCCATTTTTCAATCATTTCATAATTAAAGTATCCTACAAAACCTCCTGAAAAAGGAGGTAATTTCTCCCTTTCATAAATTTTGACATCTTCTAAATAATTCTGGAGATAGGTTATTAAGTCCTGACTTTTAATATCTTTAAAATCACCCTTAATGATTTCAAAATAATCATTATAATTCCTGTAAACAGCTGCAGGAGCTAAACCTATAAATGAATATCTATCATTTTCAGTGCTCTCTAATAGATAACTATAATCTGTATCTACTGCTAACTTGTTATATAATGAGATAGGTGTTTCAGTATCTGCTATAAACTCCTGGTAAATCGGAATAATATTGTATTCTTCTGCTAAGTCTAAATAATCATCAATATTTAACATTAGTGTCCTCCTTTTTGAGAACCGGATTAATTAATAGCAATAAAAAATGGCCAGAGCTTTTAAAAAGCCTGACCGTAAAGATTTATAGACATAGTAATCTCTGAGATAACATAGTTCTCCTATAAAAGATTACACACTATTAATATTGCTCATCTCGTCTAATTCTAATCTAATCTCTACTAATCCGGGCTCGTCTAATCTGATTTTCATCAATTGTATATTATTTATTCGCTTCTGTCAAGTAAATTATTAAATTAAATTTATTATCTTAAAATTATCAAGGTCAATAGAAATCAAAGTTAAATGGGAAGACTGGCGCCTGGAATATGAGATCATCTTATTTAAATACTCCATGAAGTTTCTTCTACTTGAAACTCCTGTTAGAGAATTAATTTTCTACAAATATCTTGACAACTTGTAATAATTGTAATAAAATTAATTTGAGTTGGTAAGGTGGTATTACCATAACAAATATTTGGGGTGAAAAAAATGGCATTTAAAAATATAAATAATAGTTCAACTACAGAAATAGTTATTGATCAGATTAAAAATGAAATTATTAATGATGAATTGAAGCCAGGAGAAAAATTACCTTCTGAAAGAAAATTAGCGGAAATACTTGGAGTAAGTAGAACTGCTATTAGAGAAGCAATTCAGGCTTTATCTTTTTCTGGATATTTAGATGTAAAACAGGGTAAAGGTGCTTATGTTACTGAAAACGCAAAAAAATATGATGAAGTTAGTAAATTATTATCCAATATCTCTGATTATTCTTTAGCTTCCCTGATGGAAGTAAGAGAAATGTTAGAAGGTGAATTTGTCAGACTTGCAACACTAAGAGCAACTGATGAAGAAATTGAACAGATTAGTAAGGCCTATATATCGATGAAGGAAGCAGATGATATCAGGGGATTTGTGAGGGAAGATTTAAAATTTCACTTATCTATAGCAAAAGCTACCCACAATCCTTTAATGAATACTTTGATGAAGGTATTTGGGCAAATGTTGCATAAAGAAACAAATGAGATTGTTGAACAGTCTATTAAAACTAGAAACCATACTTTAAAAGTCACAGAAAAACTTGTTGAAGCTATCAAAAATCGTGATGAAGCAAAAGCACGAGAATTTATGGCTGATCATATTAGAATTATTAATAATGCAATTGATTTATCAGACAAAGAAGTAAATTAATTGATATATTATTGATTATAAATAAAGCCAGAGAAACTACAACTATTAGAGAAGTTAAAATTGTAGTCTCTCTGGTTTTGTAATCTACTATTTATATGCTTTAAATCTACTAACCCCCTGCTAAAAGATTGTAAATTGAAACTCTATCTCCGCTGGATAATTCATAATCCTTCTTTACATCCCTGCCGTTGACAAGGACAACTTTATTCTGCTCAGGCGGTATTTCAAGCTTTTCAATTAAGTCATTTATATTTGAATTGTCTTCTAGTTCAATAATATTTTCTTCATTTAATTTATCCTGGCCATATTTTTTTAAGCGACCTACCAGCTTAACTTCTATTTCCATAATGACACCTGCTTTAATTTAAAGGTTTAGGCAGTGATTAACCAATATAATCCTCCAGGCCTAGCTCTGTAAGTTTTTCGGCAGTAGGCTTACCTGTTTCTAAATCCCAGCCCCGTTCTTTGTAAAACTCATCTAACATCGATGAAAAGTCCTTAACTGAACAATCTTCCTCCTGGCCGTAATTGCCAAATTCAGGAGTCATGCCCATCCGTGGGTGGATCATGTCGTCTTCTCTACTAAAACCTTCTCTTAGGTTAAATAGTCTCTGGAGATTAATTGACCTTTCTCCAACTTTTAGAAGCTCCCAGCCATCAACATCCCAGCCAGTTAAACCTGCAAGCATATCAGCAAAATCTTTAAGGCCAGAACCGACATAAAACATAAATTTACAGGTACCCATGATATCAGGTAAAGTTCCTCCGTCCTGGAGTAATTTAACTACTGTACCTTTGCCTTTTTCATCCCAGCGACCTACATTCTCTGGATCAGGGAGACCAAAATCAGACATCTCAAAGTCCATTTTACCTGCATCATAGCCCATGGCCTCAACAGGATGGATATGGCAGGAACCTCTATTACCTGTTCCATAGGATACTGCTAATGCCTTGCCTGAACGGGGATCGTGGGCAGGGCCCTCTAATCCTTTGACCTGGACAGCATATTCTTTAGCTTTATCTCCTAATTTATCGGCAGCTGCCTTGACGCCCTCAGCTAATAAGTCGCCAATTCCTTCTCTATTGGCAATCTTTTTGACTAATTCAGGCATTACTTTATGGTTGCCCCAGTCAAGTTCTAACCCATCTACATCTTTTTTATCCAGGATTCCATTTTCATAACATTCCATGGCAAAGGCAATTGCTGCTCCAGTAGAAATTGTATCGAGGCCGTATTCATCACATAGATAGCTGCAGTTAACTGCTGCATCGACATTTTCATTCAAGACAAAAGCAGTAAATGCCGCTACAGTTTCATATTCTGCTCCCTGGTGTTCAGGTGTCTTATATTCGCCATCATCAACTTTTACATTCCGCTTACAGGCAACAGGACAGCCTTTATAGCATGATTCATTGCCTATCAGATTGTTTTCATAATAATAATCATAAATCTCTTCACCTTTACCCCATGAATTAGACTGCCAGTTCTTAGTTGGGAAATCACCAACCTCATCACAACCTGGAATATCACCGGTTGTACCATGTTCACCAAATTCTTTGGTATCAGGATGTTCTTTTATATGATTATGGGCTATTTTAAAGGCCTCTCTAAATTTATCTTTATCTGCTACTTCTATGTCTTTATCTCCATATGCAGTAATAGCCATTAAATTCTTAGAACCAAGAACTGCACCAGCACCTCCACGGCCGACTGCACTGAAATTAACCATTATGGAAGCATAGCGGACAAGATTTTCTCCTGCCTGTCCGATAGCCATAGTCACAAAGTCATCGCTATATTGATCTGCGATTATATTTGACTTCTCCGATGATGACTTGCCTTTAAGATTCTCTGCAGTCTTGATTTCAACATTGCCATTATTAATTACTAAATAAGATGGCTCTTTAGCCTTACCTTCAACTATTAAAAAATCATAACCTGCCTTTTTGAGATTAAATCCAAATTCATCACCAACCCGGGATTCACCCCATGTACCAGTTAGCGGAGATTTATAACAGACTTCCAGGCTACCGCCTCCTGGAACCTGGCGAGTTGTTAATGGACTGGTGGCAAATATTATCTTATTATCCTCGCTTAATGGGTCAACTCCTGCTTCAAGCTCATCATACAATACTTTTGCTGCATAACCTGATCCCCCTAAATACTTTCTCATCGATGTCGGGTCCAAGCTCTCTTCTTTAACCTCGCCATCAGTCAATGAGACTCTTAACTGTTTGCCTGCATAACCAAATAATTTTTCTGTCATTTTAATTAAACCCCCCTTTGAAATATTAATTTACTCTTTCTAATAATTGATCTAATCTGTATTTATCATCATTAGTCAAAGGCAATTTCGGTTTCTTTGAAAAACCTCCAACTGCCCCTCTTTTATCCATTAGATATTTAATGACCTGTACAAGCTTGCCAGACCCCTCTAATTCCTTGCAGAATGGCAGTAATTTATTATAGATTTCTCTGGCCCTATCATAGTCTTTTTGATCAACTGAGACTTCAAATAATTCAGCTGACAGGCCTGGGAAGGCATTAGAAATTACAGATACCCAGCCCTGGGCTCCTGCGAAGAATGATTCTAGAGCTAATTCATCACAGCCACAAAAAGTTGTGATTTCTTCTGTTTTATTTAATTCAATATCTCTAAGTCTTGTAATATCGCCAGTTGACTCTTTGATGTAGTTGACATTATCATTCTCACTGATTTTTAATACTGTCTCAAGCTGGATATCTACACCTGTTACTCCAGGATTATTATAAACCATCACAGGAATATTAACCTCATCATTGATTAAAGAATAATGATTAATCATTTCTTCCTGAAGTGGATTAAAATAGTATGGAGGCAATACAAGCAGTCCATCAACACCTAATGACTCCGCATATTTAGACCTATCTATAACTTCAGAGGTACTGTCAGCACTTGTCCCAGCTATTATAGGAACCCTCTGGTCAACTTTCTTAATTACAAACTTTAAAAGTTCATCACTTTCTTCTTTCGATAAGGTTGTAAATTCACCTGTGCTGCCCAATGGTATAATACCATGTACACCTTTTTCAATATTCCAGTTAATATTTTTTGCTAATCCTGAATAGTTAATTTCTTCATTTTCATCAAATGGTGTTGCTAAGACTGCAAATGTTCCTCTTAATTCTGCCATTATCGTCACCTCGATTATTTATTTTT
>CAYONR010000030.1:5863-11958 GCA_964405365.1 uncultured Halanaerobiaceae bacterium | reverse complement strand
TAGATGCTCCAATTGGAGTAGAGATAAATAGCGAAACACCGGCTGAAATAGCAGTTTCAATTATGGCTGCAATGATCAAAAGGAGGCGGACTAAATAATGGAACTAGAGTTAGTCAATAAATTAGTTGAAGCAGAAAAAGAAGAACTTTCAGTAGTTTTGGCTACAGTCATTAAATCCCATGGATCTTCTCCTAGAGCAGAAGGAGCCCAGATGTTGGTCTGGCCCGATAGCTCAATTGCTGGAACTATTGGGGGAGGCCCTGCCGAAGCAGAAGTCATGGAAAAATCAATAGAAATGCTTGAAAACAATAGAAAAGAACCAGCTAAACTTCATTTCAAAATGGATAATGATACCTCAGCTGAAACTGGTGGAATCTGTGGTGGAAATGTTGATATATTCTTAGAACCATATAATTTTAATAATGAAGGAGTGCACTAAAATTGGAAAAATTAGCAGTTGAAGATGCAGTAGGACATGTTTTAGCCCATGATATAACTGAAATTAAACCAGGAGAAAATAAAGGGCCTGCTTTTAAAAAAGGCGATATTATTAAAAAAGAAGATATCCCCCATCTACTTGATTTAGGCAAGAGGCATATCTATATCTGGGAGAAAAAACCTGGGTATCTCCATGAGAATGAAGCAGCAGCCAGACTGGCAGATTTAGGCCAGGGCAAAAATATAAAAAGATCACAACCATCAGAAGGTAAAATCAATCTTTATGCAGCCAGAGAAGGTCTGTTAAAAATTGATAAAGAACTTCTATTTAAAATAAATATCAAAGATAGATTAATGATGGCAACCAGACATAATTATACACCGGTTAAAGAGGGAGATCATCTAGCTGGAACTAGAATTATTCCTCTATTAATTGCTGAAGAAGAGCTTAAAGCAGTCGAAGCAGAAATCAAAGATAATAAGATCGTTGATGTAATTCCATATGAAAGCAAAAAAGCAGCTATCATCACAACAGGTAGTGAAGTCTATGATGGTAGAATAAAAGATAAATTTACACCAGTTGTTGAAGAAAAGCTTTCTAACTATAATATTAAAACAGTTCATAAAAAGCTGGTCACTGATGATAAAGGTTTAATTACAGAGGCTATAGAAGAGGCAATCGGCTTAGATGTTGATATAGTAGTCTGTACTGGAGGTATGTCAGTAGACCCAGATGATTTAACACCGGCAGCAATTAAAAATGCAGCTGATGAAGTCATAACCTATGGTGCTCCAGTATTGCCCGGAGCAATGTTTATGTTGGGTTATCAGAATGAGACTCCTCTGGTTGGATTACCAGGCTGTGTAATGTTTTCTAAAACAACAGTATTTGATTTAATGCTGCCAAGAATTGCAATTAATGAAAAACTAACCAGAGAAGATATTGCAGCCTATGGCCATGGTGGTCTCTGTTTATCCTGTGAGACCTGCGTTTATCCAGATTGTAACTTTGGCAAAGGTGTTTAATTTTATTCTTCTAAACTATATATAAAAGCTAATATCTCTGCTACAACTTGATACAAGTCAACAGGAATTTCCTGGCCAATCTCCAGGGCAAGTAATGTCTTGACAAGGTCTTTATCTGTCTGAATCGGAATATTCTTCTCTTCAGCTTTTTTTAAGATCTTTTCAGCAATATCGCCTTTACCTTTAGCCAGTATTTTAGGGGCAGAATCTTTTTCAAGGTCATAACCGAGGGCAGCAGCCTCCTGCTCTCTTTTTTTATTGTTTTCAGCCATAAATATCATCCTTTTTAAGCTTTAATATCAATATGCTTATAACTATCAATAATCTCTTTAAGGCTCATATTATCTTGTGCATCAATATTTTCAGTAATAATTTCTTCTCTCAACTCCAAATTATTAATCTCGTCAATAGTTTTAGCATCAATATTAGCTATATTATAATTTAATTCAGAAATATTTTCCCTTAAATGCTCAACATTAGTTTCAATAGCTTCTTTTAATTTATTATTAGTAGTTATAAAACTGGCATTGATTCTTTTATTTAGAATATTAATATCAGCCTTAACTGTTGAATTTTTTGAAAGATCAATAATAAAGTTCAATTGGTAACTTTTATTTTGATTAGTATCATCAGTTTCGGCATCTTTAGTAACTCTTAAATACAATCTATCTGCAGTATCTTTTTTTTCATTTATGAATAACGGTAATTCAATATATAAGAGCAGTTGTTGTTCTTCACTTAAATTAGAAACTTGATTTAATAAAGCCATACCGGTAGTAGAAGAGAGATTATCTGATTCAGCTAGTAATTCTGTAAAACTACTTTCACTGAGAAAATCAATCAAATCAGAAAAATTATTAATTTTAAAATTTCCAGGGGATTTGTTTTCATAACTTAAAGCTTCCAGAAAGAACTTTCTTACTGGCAAATTATTTCTATCTAGAAAAGCTGCAGACTCTATTAATAATCTCTGGATATCTGAATCAGGATTTTTTGAGATAAATTCAATTAGAGGCACTATTAACTCTGAGTCCAAAGGAAGTTCAGAAGCAAGCCAACTCTGAAAAAATATTTTCTGATTTTCAGTTGATAATTCTTCAAAGCTATCAATTAAATTATCAACAGCAGATGGGATTTTCTCATCAGATTTATCATCCATAGTTGATAGATTTTCATTAAGCAATCTTTGATTATCTCGCATAATCTTTTCTAATTCTACTTTTATAACTTTATCGATCCTTGAAACCATAATATCCCCCTGCTCTAACTGAAGAATTATTCATCTATAAATTCAGTTATAAGATCTTTGCCGATCTGATTTAATTTATTTAAAGCCTCTTTATCTTCAGCGATTAAATTTTCATCAGTATTAGGATATAGAAATTGAGTAAATTTTTTGGCATTTATAGCTTTAAAAAATAAAGAAGTCACCTTTTCTAAGGCAATAAATTGGTCTTCATAACCAGGAGCTCCAGCTGCTCCAATTAAGACAGATCTTCTCTTCTTATTTCTATCAATTATAGGTTCATCTAAGACATATTTGCTAGCCCAGATAGGCTGACAGCGGTCAATCATTTTTTTGATATGTGAGGGAATACCATTAAAATAAATGGGAGAAGAAAGCAAAACGATATCGGCTTCATCAAAATCCTTTAATAGCTCTTTCATATCATCATTAAAAACACATTCAGCAGTTTTGTCACAATGAAAACAGGCAGTACAGGTTTTAATATCCATTGTAAAAGGTTTTATAAATTTTTCAGATATTTTTATATTCTCTGTGTCTGCTTTTTCCTTGCAGCCATCAATAACTTTATCTAGCATAAAACTACTATCACTATTTGAACGGGGACTTCCCTTGATTGCAAGTAAATTTAACATCTGCTATAACCTCCTATCGATTAATCTAATTGTATAGGCATAGTCTTATAATGTCAACAACCAGGAAAGTCCCCAAATAAATTATTATTTTACATTATCTTTTTCAGTATCTAAACTATATTTATCATTTTCTGCTAATAAACTTACTCCTCCAGTGTATTCTGGGATATTATCTTCATCAGCTTCATAACCTGGTTCTGTATAGGCAAATACTTTTCCTTCAAAATTACGGAGAACAACTTTCCCAGGTGACCTGGAGATTAAATACTGAGGATTAACAGGTATCTTCCCGCCTCCACCAGGAGCGTCAATAACATATGTTGGGATAGCCATGCCAGTGGTATGCTGTCTTAATGATTCAATTATACTTATGCCTCTATCAACCCTGGTTCTGAAATGCTCAATTCCCTGTGAAAGGTCACATTGATAGATATAATATGGTTTAATTCTCATTTTGAGCATTCCATGTACTAATTCTCGCATTACCTTTGGACTATCATTAATTCCTTTTAAGAGGACTGATTGGTTGCCGACAGGAATTCCGGCATCTACAAGTAATTTAGCAGCTCTCTCAGTTTCAGGTGTAATTTCATCAGGATGATTAAAGTGAGTATTTAAATAAATTGGGTGATATTTTTTTAGCATATTGACAAGTTCAGGGGTTATCCTCTGTGGCATAACTACTGGAGTTCTAGATCCAATTCTAATTATCTCAACATGATCAATCTCTCTTAGCTTTTTAATTATCTTTTCTAATTTGTCATTTGAGATTAAAAGGGCATCTCCCCCTGATAATAGGACATCTCGAACTCTTGGAGTTTCTCTAATATAATCTATAGCTTTTTCAATCTTACCTAAAGGTAGAGATTCATCAGTTGAACCGGCAAATCTTCTTCTGGTACAGTGTCGGCAATACATTGAACATTGATCAGTAACAAGCAAGAGTACGCGATCTGGATAGCGGTGAGTTAGTCCTGGAACAGGAGAATCAACATCTTCATGGAGTGGATCTTTCATATCTGCTCTTCCAAGATTTAATTCTTCAGAGACTGGAACAGCCTGCTTTTTAATCGGACAGTCTGGATTCTCATTATTAATTAAACTTGCATAGTAAGGAGTTATGGCCATTCTTAATTTACCTAAAGCCTGATTTATCTCTTCTTTTTCCTGATCTGTTAAATCTATAACCTTACTTAAATGATCAACATCTTTAATTCTATTTTTTAATTGCCAGCGCCAATCTTTCCAGTCAGATTCATCAACATCTTTCCAAAGATCAATCTTCTTATATTCCTTCATAAAATTTCCCCCTAATAGGTTTAGTTTTATTTTTATATTTACATATTAATTAAATGCAATTTTTATGCCAATTGATTTGTTGTCTTTACAAAAACCTGGACTGGTAATTTTAGATAGTTTATTGTTATAATAGATGGGAAAGCAATAATAAAAATCAAGAATAAATTGGAGGTATAAATAATGACTAAATATCCCTGTACTAATATCCATTTAGATAAAATCAGAGAAAATGCCAGACAGATGAAAGAAAAATGTGCTGCCAATGGTGTAGAACTTGCCGGTGTTGCCAAAGGTGCTGCCGGTGATCTAAAAGTTGCCAGAGCCTTTCTTGAAGGAGGTATAGATCAACTTGCTGATTCTAGAATTCAAAACTTAAAGAAGTTTAAAGAAGCCGGTTTTGAAGCTGAAATGCTCTTATTAAGATTACCTCATCCTGGAGAAGCAGAAGAGGTTATTGAATATGCAGATATCAGTCTTAATACTGAACTTAAGACGCTTAAAGCATTATCAGAAGCAGCTAAATCCAAAAATGAAAAACATAAAGTTATAATTATGGTTGATGTCGGGGACCTCAGAGAAGGTGTGATGCAGGATGATCTGCCTGATTTTCTAATCGAGGCCCTTGAATTAAATGGTATAGAGGTTTTAGGAATAGGAACAAATGTAGGTTGCTATGGCGGAGTTCTTCCAACTCCAACAAATACAAAAGTTCTTGTAGATTTAAGAGATCGGCTTGAAACCACCTTGAACTGTAAGTTACCAGTTATTTCAGGTGGAAACACAGCCACTTCAATCTTATTGGAAAGAGATGAACTTCCCAAAGGAATCAACCATTTCAGAATCGGCGAAGGAATAATTCAGGGAACAGATGTAACCCATCAAAGAAATTTAATTGGTTTTAATAAACAGAATATAACACTGACAGCTCCAGTAATTGAATTGAAACATAAACCGTCAGTACCTACAGGAAAGATAGGTCATGATGCCTTTGGTCAGAAACCGGAATTTGAAGATAAAGGTACCAGGCTCAGAGCAATCCTGGAAGTAGGCCGCCAGGATGTTAGACCGGACGGAGTTAAATCAACGATTAATGGTATAGAAGTCATAGGTGCCAGCAGTGACCATCTTCTGCTTGATGTAACAGATGCAGAAAAAAATCTTGAAGTTGGCGATTTAATCACTTTTGAACTTGGCTATGGAGCAATGCTTTCAGCCATGACATCTGGATATCTTTACAGAAATTATATCGATCAAGAAGCTTAATAAACTTTCTGGCCATGCTGATAAGTAGCTTCAACCTTTATATTTGAAATATTCTCTGCTGGGACATTATTAGGGTCCTCTGAAAGAACTACAAAATCAGCAAGCTGTCCTGGTTTTAAATCACCTTTGTAATGGTTTTCGCCGCTAAGAACAGCTCCTGCGCTGGTAAATAAATCCCAGGCCATATC
>CAYONR010000030.1:0-5763 GCA_964405365.1 uncultured Halanaerobiaceae bacterium | reverse complement strand
TGTAAAATCATATTCAGCAGCAGTATTCAATAAATTTATAAGTTTATCCTCAGACAATAATAAATCTCCATAATTAGAATTACTATCAGCATATGGGATGCTTAAAGCTGCAGTCTTAGCTCCAAGGGAACCATCTAGCATAATTTTTAATGGACCATGAAGTTTCCAGTAATCACCCTTGCCAGTCTGGCAGGAATTTTCTTTTAACCATTTTATTTCTTCTAAGGAATTTACTCTTTGCTGCAACCATAATCTTGGGAACTTATCATCATTCTTGATTAACTTATTATAAGCAGAGAGCATTAAATCAGGTCTATTTATAGCATTAAGATCATCAATACCGATTGAAGTAATCCCTTCAGCAAGCAGCTTTTTAGTTGCTGATGCCATAGTTTTAGCTATGCTATCTGCATCAGGCTTTGGGAGGTTGTCCTCTAATAGATTCATAGCACTATCATATAGCCGGCCATCTGGTCGGCCATCTTTATACCTACTAATCCGGCCACTTTCTGGAGCTTCTGTAGCTTTATTAATTTCGGCCAACTCTAATGCCTTAGAATTTAAAGCAGCAGCATGATAACAGGCTCTGGTAATAATCAATGGCCGGTCATCGATTAAACTGTCAAGTACCTTGCGGTCAGGCAGTTTACCGTCAGGCAGATTTTGATCATGCAACTTTATAGCTCGTAATAATCCATCATTATTAGCCCCTTTGTTTTCTGCCCATTCAGAAATTATAGCTTTTAACTCATTCAAAGACCCAACTTCTGAAAGATCTAATGCTTGAATATCTTTACCTAATTGATATAAATGGAGATGGGAATCATTAAAACCTGCAGTTACAGTTTTGCCTTTCATGTCTACTTTTGGCAGATCTCCCCATTCAGCTAATAGTGAGTTTTTATTTCCTGTTGCAACTATTCTTCCATTTTTCACTAAAAAAGCAGCATCATTCTCCCAGTCATTATATGCTTTTCTTAAATTAAAGTTATAAAACAATCTATCATTCATTATATTTCCTCCTCAATATAATAATATCATATTAACCAGAGACTAATAAAGTCGAAAAATATTTTGCTTTCAGAAAAATATTTTGCGCCAAAATGCAGGTATTTTTCATTTCAAATTGAATACTAATATTAGAAAGCTTATTTTCACTTAATAAATAGGAGGAAATATCTGATGGTTAAGCTAAATGATATTATAATGACTGATGATGGCAAGAATTTATTAAACAATCAAATCTGGCAGCAGATTGTGAATTCCCTGGATGAAGGTATGCATATTGTTGACCAGCGGGGAAGAACTATTTTATATAATCAGAGAGCTTCAGAACTTGATGGCCTTGAGCCAGAAGAAGTTCTAGATAAAAATATATTTGAGGCCTTCCCTTCATTGACATATGAGAGCAGTACCCTGATGCAGACATTAAATAATAGGGAGACATATAATAATGAACAGCAGACATTTGTAAATAAAAAAGGTCAACAGATAACTACGATCAATAAAACTTTCCCATTAATTCTTGCAGATGGTAGTAAAGCTGCTATGGAGATCTCCAGAGATATTACTCATCTCCAGGAAATGGTCGAAAATGTATCGGATTTAAGAAATAAATTTTATAATAATAAAAAGCTAAAAGCCAATAAAGTTAAAGATAATAATACGACCTATACTTTTAAAGATCTTATTGGTGAAGAAGAAAACTTTAAAAATCTAATAAAATCAGGGATCAGAGCTGCCCAGAATGATTCATCAGTTTTAATAATTGGCGAAACCGGCACTGGTAAGGAACTATTTGCTCAGGGGATTCATAATTCCAGCCCCAGAGTAGATAAACCGTTTATAGCTCAGAACTGTGCAGCGTTACCTAGAAATCTTTTAGAGAGCCTGCTCTTTGGAACAGAAAAAGGAAGTTTTACCGGTGCCCATTCTAAACCTGGACTTTTTGAACAGGCTGAAGGAGGAACAATTCTTCTAGATGAAATCAATTCCCTTGATTATGATCTTCAGGCTAAATTATTAAGGGTTCTCCAGGAAGGAAAAGTAAGAAGAGTTGGTGGCCAGAAAGAGATAGATGTTGATATCAGAATTATCTCGACAATGAATCAGAGTCCAGATCAGGCCTTTGCTGAAGGAACTCTCCGCCAGGATCTATTTTATAGAATTAGTGTTGTCTCATTTGAGCTTCCGCCATTGAGAAAGAGGAAAGAAGATATTCCAGTTTTAGTAGACTATTTTATATCTAAATTTAATCAGAAATTTGGTCAGAATTTAAAAGGGATCGATGATCAACTTTTAAATAAGATGAAATCCTATCACTGGCCAGGTAATGTAAGAGAGTTAAAGCATATGATAGAATGTGGATTTAATCTCTGTCAGGATGGTACATGTATTAACCTTGAAATCTTGCCAGAATATCTTCAAAATAAATTAAATCAGGATAGTTTTTCTAAAGCTAATGAATTAAATAAATTAGAACGACTTCCTTCAGTCAAAGAGCTTCCATCCCTTTCAGAGTATCTTGAAGAGGTAGAGGTTGAGCTCATTAGGGAGGCTTTAGATCTTGCTGGAAATAATATAACTAAAGCTGCCGATGAATTAGATTTATCAAGACAGTCTCTCCAGTATAAACTTAAAAAATATAAGATTGAAGTATAGATAATCAAGTAAAGTTGGTACAGGATTTGCATGTTTATAATAATAGAAGAGCTTAGAGGAGGATTTATATGAATCTTTGGTTGATTGTTGCATTTCTAGTTGCTGGTTTTTTATTTGGATTCTGGCGTCACCAGGATAAAAAAGTTAGCAGAGTATCTGATCTAGTAATATTTTTTGGTTTGATGTTTTTAATCTTTATCATGGGCACCAGAATAGGTGCTGATGAAGAGGTAATAGCAGATCTTGGTCAGATAGGTTTTCAGGCTTTAATTATTGCAGTCGGAGCTATTGCCGGGAGTGTAATCTTTCTTTACCTATTTTCATTTTACTTAAAAGCCGCTCTGGATCATAAAGATGGTTCAGTTGATGGCTATGAAGAGATGGTTACAGCAGAGAATGGTGGAGCCTTAAAACTAACTGGTCAGATAATGGCTATAGTAATAGCAGGCTTATTTATTGGCTGGCTATTTTTGCCTCAAGGGATTTTACCAGTATTAGAAAATTTAACTGTAGCTGCTCTGGCAATATTGCTTTTAGGAGTTGGTATAGATATTGGCCAGAACAGAATGATATTTAACCAGATTAAAGCCCTTGGCATCCGCCTAATAATTATACCCTTCTTTGTGGCATTAGGAAGTATTTTGGGGGCTGTTATTGCAGGTACTCTAATTGGTCTTGCTGCCAATGAGACAGCAGCTGTAGGGGCAGGCTTTGGCTGGTATAGCCTTTCAGCAGTAATACTCACAGATTTGCATAGTGTGGAGCTAGGTTCTTTAGCTTTTCTGACAAACATCATCAGAGAGTTACTGGCATTAATATCAATCCCATTAATATCTCGATATTTAGGTGGTATTCCAGCAATAGCACCAGGAGGAGCGACTACAATGGATGTAACTCTGCCTTTATTAAGGGAATCCAGTGGCGAAGCAGTAGTAATCCCGGCTTTTATTAATGGTGTAATTCTGTCGGCTTTAGTCCCGATACTGGTTCCTTTCCTATTAAATTTATAATGAGGTGGAGAAATGTTCAAAAAATTAATGGATGAAATTCTTATAAATGATAAAGCAACTGGTGTAAAAGTGATTTCTTTAATTGGCCTTGCCAAAAATGCCGGTAAAACCGTAGCTTTTAATCAGCTTGTATCAGAATTAGCCCATGAAGGCTACCAGCTTGGCCTGATTTCTTTTGGCAGAGATGGTGAAGAAATAGATGCAGTTACAAATAAAGAAAAGCCAAGAATATCAATACCATCGGGCTCTTATTTTGTGACTGCTGAAAATGTTAATACAGATTTAGAGTCTGAATTTCAGATTTATAAAACAACTGAAATTTCAACAACATTAGGCCGGGTTAATATCTATAAAAATACCAGTTATTTCAATAAGGAGATTGAACTGGCAGGAGTTAATAGAATTAGTAATCTAAAAAAAATCAAAGAATTTTTGGCTGATAAGATTGAATACTTAATAGTCGATGGGGCTCTAGATAGAAAAAGTTCATCGCTTCCAGGTCTATCAGATAAGACAATTCTGGCGACAGGTGCTGTTCTTGCCCCTGATATTGATGGAGTGATTGCTAAAACTTCTTTAGCAGTTAAAAAGCTGCTTCTGCCCCAGGTTCAGTCAGAAAGAGAAAGAAATATTTATAAAAATTTGATTGCTGATAATCTAAATTATAATGAAAAATTGCCTGGAGGCTGGCTCATAGAGTTTGAGAAATTATCTGGAGATAATAATTTTGAAATTAAAAAGCTAATAGAATTAAAGTCTGATAGTTCCCTGGGAATCTCTAGAGAATTAGATGAAAAGTTAAATAAGATATCATTAGATCAGCAGACATCTAAAGTTTTAATACTAACCGGGGCTTTAACAGACAGTCTTGGAGGAAAACTATCAGAAGATGATAGGTTCAAGAATTTTAAAGTTATTATCCAGGATGGCACCAGAGTCTTTTTGAAGAAGAGATATCTAGGGCTTCTTAAACGGAATCAAATAAATGTTCAAGTATTAAAAGAGATTAAGCTGGCTGCAATTACAGTTAATCCTCATAATCCAGAAGGTAGAGATCTGGATTCAGATAAATTAAGGGAAGAACTAAAAAACTTATTTCCAGAAATTCCTGTTTATGATGTAAAATCAGCAGATTACTATAGTAATTAGTCTATATATTTGGGGGGATTATTTAGTATGGCAAAACTAGATTTAGATCAGAATAAAGTTAAACGTTGTCGCTCGGCTTCAGTTAAGATAGCTGATAGTGTTGATAATTACATAGAAGGTTTGACAACCACTTCAGTCGAGCGGACTATTTTAAGGTTATATGGAGTTGATGGGGTTAATTCAGAAGAGATACCAGTGCCTAATTTAATTGTAGACCAACTTGATAAAGCAGATTTATTAGAGACAGGGGCTGCAGCCAGGCTTGGTCAGGCAATTCTTTCAAGTCAGTTAACTGTTGAAGAATTATCAGAGGCTATAGCAGAAAATAATCTTGATATAGTAGAACTGATAAATAATTCTAATCATAGCATAGAAGAAGCTAAATTATATATGAGAGAGCTTGCAGTTGAGAGAGCCAAAAAGATTAAGGCTAGCAGAGAAAAAAGAGATGAATTGCAGCAGGAATTTCCGCCAGGTCCTAAGCCCTGGCTATATGTTATTGTAGCTACAGGTAATATTTATGAAGATGTTCAGCAGGCGAGAACAGCAGCCAGGCAGGGCGCTGATATTGTTGCAGTTATAAGAAGTACAGCTCAAAGTCTTCTAGATTATGTTCCCTATGGACCAACAACTGAAGGTTTTGGTGGTACTTATGCAACTCAGGAAAACTTTAAAATTATGCGGGAAGCCCTTGATGAAGTTGGCCAGGAAGAGAACCGTTATATCCAGCTTGTTAATTACTGTTCTGGACTCTGCATGCCAGAGATAGCAGCTATGGGAGCTATTGAGCGGCTGGATATGATGCTGAATGATGCCATGTATGGAATTCTCTTTAGAGATATTAATATGAAGAGAACCTTTGTTGATCAGTATTTTTCAAGGTTGATTAATGCATATGCAGGCATTATTATTAATACAGGAGAAGATAATTATCTCACAACTG
>CAYONR010000029.1:0-12461 GCA_964405365.1 uncultured Halanaerobiaceae bacterium | reverse complement strand
AAACCAGGGATAATTAATTTCTTTTTTCATCTTCTACCTCCTATGTATTTTTTATATCAATAAATAATTCTTATAAACTACTATTCACGATATCTCGATAATTTCCTGCATAAAAGGCTAAAATTTAAATAATATTTTTAATATTAAATAAAAATAAAAAAGCCCCTTTCGGAGCTTTAATATTAATCAGTTAATTTATTAATACATTTTTTGCAGACCGGTTTTTCTGAAAACTCAACAATATCTTCCTGACTCTGACAGAATGTACAGGATTGTTTATATTTTGTTAATATAATCTTGTCTTTATCTACGAAAACTTCCATAGGATCTTTTTTATCAATATCCATGGTATCTCTCAATTCTTTTGGAATAACAACTCTACCTAACTCATCAATTTTTCTAACTATTCCAGTTGCTTTCATAGTAATATAAATCCCCCCTAAAAAATAAATTTTTCTATTCATTACATTAATTATACAACATTTAAAAATAAAATACAATCAAGTTATCTGATATTTATTTTCTAATATTTCTTTTACAAACTCTTCTACAAGTTTTTCATTACCGGCGATTATCTGACCACTTTTAAGACAGGAGTATCCTCCTGGTGCCCAGACAGTTCCACCTGCTTCTTTTACTAAAATTGAGCCTGCAGCCATATCCCAGGGATTAGAACGAGGGAGAAATGCAATATCTATCTGACCTGCTGCTGTATAGGCAAGGTCTAAAGCCTGCGAGCCTATCATCCTTATATTCCCAAAAAATTCGCCTAATCTGCCAAGTAATCTCCGTTTTTTTACTGAATCAAGATAGCCAATATATTCAGTAGCCACACAACATTCAACCAGATTAGAAGTATCACCAACTGATATTGGCTTGCCGTTCAAATATGCACCTCCATTTTTAACAGCTGTAAATAAATTATCATGATAAGGATCATAAATTACACCTAATACAACCTCATGATCTTTAAATAAAGCTAATGAGACTGAAAAAAATGGAAGCTTTCTCAAATAATTCATAGTGCCATCAAGGGGATCAAGAATCCAGAATCTTTTCTTCTCTAAACCAAAATTTAAATCCTCTTCAGACATAATACCATCATTTGGAAACTCTTCTTGTATAAACTTACCGACAATCTCTTCAGCGGATAAGTCAACAGAACTAACAAAATCTCCAGGTGCCTTCTGCCAGCGCTCAGGCCTCTTTTCAATCTTACTGGCAATTAATTCCCCGGCCTTTTTTACAGCTTTTGAAGCAGTTTCTAATTCTTTATTAAAATCATTCATATTTTCAACTCCTTTATATCTCTCTAGTCTGCCATGTGCCTTTCTTAAACCAGATCATTAAAATTAATAAACCAATAACTTTGGCAACAAAAATTCCCCACCAGACACCCTGTCTTCCAAAACCAAATTGATTAGCAAATATATAGGATAAAGGTATTTGAAATACCCAGAGAGTTAAAATCCTGAAAAAAGTCTGGGGAATAGTCTTCCCTGCTCCATTTAAAGCACCACTTAAAACTATCTGTGCCCCTAAAAATGCAAAGGCAAATGCTGAAATTCTGAGATATTCAGCACCAATAGTTATAACAGAACTATCTTCAGTAAATAAACCGACCAGCCCAGGTGATATAAATAAAAATAAAATCGCTACAACTAACATCGTACCAAAGGTAACCCCTGTTCCTAGCCAGGATACTTTATTGGCTTCAGAGGGCTGTTCAGCCCCTAAATTCTGGCCAACCATTATCCCGGTAGCCCGTCCCATACCAAAGGCAGGCATTCTAATAACAGCAGTAATTCTATTAGCTATACCCCAGGCTGCCAGAGTCAATGTTCCAAAATCAGCAACAATAGCTGTCATTACAGTTAAAGCAATAGCCATAGCCGAATCTCCTAAAGCAGCAGGAGTTCCAATTCTAACAATCTTTTTAATCATTGCCAGATCAGGATAAAAATCTTTAAGCTTTAATTTGACTGCTGAAAGATCCCAGAACATAATATAGATACCAACTATCCCGGCAGCCAGCCTGGATAAGACAGTTGCTAGAGCTGCACCGCCTATTCCCATCTCCGGGAAAAAACTCCAGCCAAAAATCAAAAATGGGTCTAAAATAATATTTAGAACAACAGTAAATATTTTAATCTTCATCGGTGTAATAGTATCTCCAATTCCTTCTAAAACCGATGAAAAAATATAATAAATAAAGATTATTGGAATTCCTGAAACATAAATTCTAAAGTACTCTAAAGCAAGAGGCAAAACTTCTTCTTCAGCCCCAATTAAAATAAACATATCCTCACTGAAATACAAACCAGCAGCAGTAAAAACTATGGATATTAGAATTGCCAGTACAAATATCTGGCCAGTTGCTCTACTGGCCATTTTTGGCCTTTCAGCTCCAGTATACTGTGAAACTAAAGCAACCCCTGCCACAGAAAATCCAGCTCCCATAGAATAAACTATAAATAATAGCGGAAAAGAAAGAGAGATTGCAGCAAGATATTCTGGCCCCAGTCTACCTACCCAGAATGTATCAGCTAACTGATACATCAAATGCATCCCCTGACCAATTATTATCGGCCAGGATAATTTCAATAATGTCGGCAATATAGGTTGACCGATTATTTCCTGTTTTTTATCAATAGGCGATTTCAAAATATCAATCCTTTCTAAAGATTAAATAACATCATCAAGTCTGCTTCGATTAATTTTATCGTCAATTATCTGATACTCATTAAAATTCTCATCAAATTCAGCTATCTCAAGATGAATATATTCATCATCAAGTCTAATACTCTTAACTTCCTGATATTCAGTTAATCCAAGAACCCTTCCTGGATTTCCAGTATTAATATCAACTAAATAAAGATCTCCTCCAACAGAGACAGTCCCATAGGCATATCCAATAATCGCTAAGAGATAATCATCATTGTACCAGAGGATATCTTTAGGAGAAGTCTGGTCTTCAATCTGGTCAGCCTTTAAAAGTTCATTCAAAGAATTGGTCTCATAATTATATAAAAATATAGAGCCTACTGTCTCCCATTGTTTAGGAGCAATAAAGGCCAGCTTCTTGCCATTAGGAGATATTATCGGTTCCGAAGGCATATCTTCTGATAGAACTTCATTTCCAGTTTCTCTTTCAATCTTCAAATAAGATTCTTCCTGATAATCAATCATATCAGCTGAAATAGATCCAGCCTCTGACAACTCTTCAAAATGATAATAAGCCAGATAAAAGCCTGCCCCAAACATAATCAAAAATATTATTAAAGCCAGTATAATTCTTTTAATCTGTACTTTCATAAAATTCCTCCTGAATCAAAAATTAAAAACCCCTGACATAATTTTATCAGGGGCTGAAGAATAAAGCAATTGAAGCTTTAAAGTTAAGCTATCTCTAAAGCTATCTCCATCATATCAGTAAAGGTCTTCTCCCTTTCTTCAGATGTTGTCTCTTCTCCGGTCACTATTGAATCACTGACAGTTAAAATCGATAGAGCTTCAATATTATGCCTGGCAGCAAGTGTATATAGTTCAGCAGTCTCCATTTCGACAGCTAGAACACCATATTCTTTCCAGACTTCATACCAGTTAGGATCGTCCTGATAGAACATATCAGAACTATAAATATTACCAACCTCAACATCAACTCCATTGGCTTCAGCAGTCTGATAGGCTGCCTGTAAGAGCTGATAGGTCGCTGTAGCTGAATAACTTTGACCATCAAAGCGGATATCATTCATCTTCGAATTACTACAGGCCCCAATTGCTAAAATTACATCTCTAACATTAACTCTCTCACTAATAGCTCCACATGATCCGACCCGCATTATCTTCTTAACACCATATTCTTGAATAAGTTCATTAACATAAATTGATAGTGAAGGCATCCCCATTCCTGAACCCTGGGCTGAAACCTTCTTACCTTTATAATAGCCGGTATAACCATACATTCCTCTAACCTCATTATAACATTTAACATCCTCTAAATAGTTCTCAGCAATATATTTAGCTCTCATTGGATCTCCAGGTAATAAAACTGTTTCTGCTATATCTCCTTTTTCAGCACCAATATGTACTGTCATTATAAATTCCTCCTAAATAGTATTTTTTATTCAACATATAATCTTAATGAATCATGGACTGGTTTAATTTCCACTGGATAATCAGGCCCTCTCTCACCATCAATATCAGTATGTTTATTTAAATCATCACCAGTATTTTCAATGCAAAAATAATCTGATTGGAAATGAATAATATTTTCTCCAGAAAGATTTTTATTAATAAAAACCTCAATAAGAGCATTAAACATCTCATATAACTTTCCGTACTTTATAGCTATAAACTCAAATTTACCATCACTGATATCTGTTAATTGTGAAAGATCATTAAAGCCTCCAGCCCGGCCACTATTGATAATTAGAAATAAAAACAAATCCTCTTCAAAAGTATCATCACCTGTATCAATCCTTAATGATAAAGGATTGATCTTAGGCAGTTCCTGAATACCTCTGATATAATAGGCAAGGTTGCCAAGCCTATTCTTCATATTATCATCAGTACTATGAGGCACATTTGTCAAAAAGCCTCCAGCACAGACATTAATAAAATAACTATCATTAGCCCTGCCAGCATCGACAGAAATAACCCGTCCTTTTTTAATTATATCATATATTTTATCAACTTCAGCAGAAAGCTTAAGATATTCAGCAAAATCATTCGCAGTTCCTACTGGAATAATATAGAAAGGAATATCAATCTCATTGATTATTAAAACCTCAGTAACCCAGCTGACAGTTCCATCACCACCTGCAATCATCAAAAGATCAAAACTTTCTATGTCTATTATACTAAACTTTTCAGCAAGATCAAATTCACCAAGCCTGATTAAAGTAAAAACTGCCTCATCTTCAAAATAAGCAATTAAATTATCTAATTCAAGTTTAAAATTTCCATCTCCTGATTTCGGATTATAGAGTAATAATATATTCTTCAATAGACCACCTCATTTAAAATTGCCATTCCATCTTTGGTTCTGGTAGATATCCTAATAAAGAATCAAGACTTTCAATTAACTGGTCGGGGCCAGAAATACCATCTCTAATCGCCAGTGCAGATGGTGCTAAAACTCCAAGCCACATCCTGGAAAAAGAATTAACGGTAGCATTTAAAGTTGGCAGTTCACTATTTTTACCATTAATAATTGATGATCCATTTCCTAACTCTAGCTGATAATTACCTGAAAGACCCTTCCAATCATCTCCATCAAGATAATCTTCAATTGGATCATAGAGTTCAAGATTAAATTTAACAGAACCACCATTTAAATTTGTTGCCCTAATACATTTTTCAAGATTCAAGATTCTAGTCTGCCAGCCAGCAAAGGCTTTTGATTCATATCCATACTTACTGCCTGACTGATTAAACTGTTTTCTAGGATAATCAAAATAATCCTGAAGCTGAATATTAGCCGGCTCATCCATCTTAACAGCATAAATCTGATCCCCTAAATTCTTCAAAATAGCCAGTAATTCAAGGAACTGTTCATAATTCTGATAGGTCATAAATTCTACTACCAGCGGCCCGTTGGCAAAAGGCCCACTATAATCTCCTTCCTTTCTGATCCATAACATATGAGAAATCTCACCGGCATCATTATAATAGCCCAGGCCATAGGTTTCATCAGAAGACCAGGACATTTTATCCCTGGTAATATAAGCAGGCAAGAGACTGACGGCACCATGGTTACTCTTTCGATTTAACAATGATTTATGGACTTTCTGCCAGTCATCTTTTGTAATTCTTTCAGGTGTTCTTGCCTTCTTTTTCACATTTAAGAAAGATGGGTCAAAAGTAAATTTATGATCATAACTTCCAGTACCATAACCTAAATGATTATAATAGCCCTGCTCAAACATCAATAGCCCAGAAACTGCATAACCTTTATTATAGCCTTCAATCAACGATTTAGAAACTAATCGACTGGCCAGCCCCTTTTTCCGCACAATCGGACTGACAACAACTCCAGAGAGACCATGAAATGGCAACTTATCTTTTAAATAATTCATTTCACCAGGAACTCCTAGCGATGACGCCTCTATCTTACCGTTCTCTTCATAAACCCAGACATCACTGGAATCAAGTAAATATTGTATCCCTGGATTATCATCTGGATCATTACTCTTTAACCAGCCAATCTCATGCCAGAGATTAACAACCTGCTTAAAATCTTGATTTATATCAAACTTTCTAACTTTCATGTAATGACCACCTTTCAAGATATCAATTTATCAATTCTTTAATCTTACCAACTGATTTTTCAGTCATAAACCTGGAAAAAGCCCGTTTTTCATCTAACAAATCCATTAAACTCTCTTTATAGCTCTCCTCAGATTTACTATCAGCCTTCTGACCAGGCCGAATCCAGTAAAACCGCTTATCACTGCTAAAAATATCAATATAGCCTCTACTCTCCAGGTATCTCAACCCAAGTTCAACAGTCTCCTCCAGCTGTACTGTCAAAACAGTTAATTGATATAAATCTACCCGGGCCCGACCCTCTTTATTTAAGGTGCCTTTTAAAATTCCAGCCAGCTGCTGGATAAATTTCTTATCCCGGCGTTGCTCAGCCCGAGAATAAACTAGATATACCTGACCAGCTCCAGTTGCCGAAATAATCTCTTTAAATATTTCAAATGATGGAGGCAATGTCAAAAAAACAAGTTTATCAGCAGCTCTATACTGATACCTATCTATAACTGGTTCAAGCTCTATCTGACCGAATCCTTCTCTATAATAAACCAGTTTATCTTCAGAATCAAATTTAAGCTGATTCCGATCTCTACCACGCCAGTCAATCAGTTCAATCCCTTTAGAGTTCTCACGGGAAATATCTTCAGTTTCACTGTCAGCCTCAACCTCTTTATATTCCAGTAATTTCAATTTAATATTTTCCTGGCCATTATATTCTGCTTTCTCAAGCTTATAAATAAGGTCAACCTTAGAACCTTCAGCAACCTCAAAAATATCCTGAAAAATAACTGCCTGTTTTCTGATACCAGCTTTCTCAATAACCAGATTGAAATATTTAGACTCACTGATCTTACGCTTGTTTTTAAGCAGACAACCATTTGTCATAAAGACTGGTTCAGGATTACCTCTACCAAAGGGCTCTAGCCGCTCAATACTTTTCATTTCCTGATAATTGATCTCAGCAAAATCCAGTTTTAAATCGACTTCAATAACTTTAGCCTCAGATAAAAGATTCAATTTCTCATTTAGGATGACCTCTATCTTCTTATTAAAAAACTTTAAAAACTTCTCCTCCAGCCTAAAGCCGGCAGCCTCTTCATTTCCACCAAAATCAATTAAAAGATCTTTGGCCTTCTCTAAAGCATTATAAACATCAAGTCCAGCAACTGACCTGGCCGAGCCAGCAATAACCTCCTGCTCCTTATTATAGGTCATCACAATTACAGGTAATTGATAAATTTTAACTAACTTCTCAGCCAATTTACCAGAAACACCCTGATGCCAGTCTTTTCTATAAATTATCATCGGTTTCCGCTCACTATTGTCACCGATAATCTCCCTGGCTCCAGCCAGCATCTCCTGCTCCATCTCTTCTAAATCTTGATTTAGGCTGACAAGTTTATCAGCCAGAATACTTAAATCTCCAGAACTCTCATATTTAAAGAGCTCCACTACTTCCATCGCCTGGGCCAGCCTGCCAACACTACCAATCAGTGGAATAAGTTTTTCAGCCAGTTGCCTAAAACTACTTCTATTAACCCCGGGACCAACCTTTGCAAATAAAGCCTGGAGCCCATCTCTAGGATTTTCAATAAATCTCTCCCTGGCCTTCTTTAGAAGATACCGATTCTCACCGATCAGAGGTACCGGGTCAGCAACAATCGCCAGGGCCAGTAAATCCAGATAAGTTTCCAACTCCTCCAGCCTGTTTAAGTTCCTTAAAGTCTCTCGAACAAAATAATAGACCAGACCGGCCCCGGTTAAATTATAGGCCTGATGAGTTTCTGGCAACCTCCTGGTGGTAACTAAATAATTTGCAGCTGGCTCATTTTCAGGTAATGAATGATGATCTATTACAATCAAGTCAATCCCATAATCCCTGGCCAGCTCAATCTCCTCAGCATTGGATATCCCCATATCACAGGTTATAATCAGATCAACCTTATTTCTCATCTGCTCAATAACTTCTTTATTTAAACCATACCCTTCAGAAATCCTGTCAGGAATATAATAATTCAGATCAGCTCCAAGACTATTACAGAGATCAATCAGCATAGTTGTGGCAGCTATCCCGTCAACATCATAATCACCATAGACCAGGATAGATTTTCGCTCCCTGACAGTCTTCAAAAAAAGTTTAACAGCCTCTTTTAGATCTGGCATCTCCCTGGCATCAGTCAGTTCAGGCTCCTCATTTCCTAAGAAAGCCCTGATATCTGCCTGGTTATCTATATTCCTGGCCAGCAGAAGCTTAGCCAGCAGCTCATCGCCACCGGTCTCCTCTAAAAGCCAGCTAGGTATTTTTCTGTCAGCCTGATACCTATATTTAATCTCCATAAAGCCTGCCTCCAGCTAACTTAATTATAAAACTTTATCTCCTCAAGCATCTCCCAGTCCAGATCTAAATCAAGATCATCTTCAACAACAGGACTCTCCTCAGGCTGCTCACCTTCACAGACCGGCCTGTAATTACAGCGATAACACTTATCACCAGGAGTTAACTCAGCATACTCAGCATATTCCAGCTCAAGAATCTCCTCAATAATATTATAGAGATAATTCTTATTCTCCTGATGCTGCTCCTTGGAATACTCAACTTCTAGCTCAGCCTCAGGAAAATTAGGATTCCAGTAGATCATCTTTAAATCTTTTAGCTCAAAATCAACTGGCAAATACCTTTCCCCGGCCTCAACCAGAATAAACTGGTAAAGAATAGTCTGGAGATCATTCTGGTAATAACTGGCCTCAGGCTTATTATCACCTGTCTTCCAGTCATAGATTATAACCTGGCCATTCTCATTATCTATATAAAGCAGATCAAACTTGGCCATCAAGCGGATCCCATCCTGATTTAACCTGAGCTCATACTCAGGCAGATATCTGACACCATCCTCCAGAGGCAGATAAGCCTGCAGTCTTTCCAGGTATTCTCTGGCCTCAGCTTCAAGCCCAACTTTCTCCTGGGAGCCAATTCCCAGAAAATACCTATTGGCCAGAGTATGAAATATCTGACCTCTTTCAATCTGTTGCTGCTGTTTCTCAGTCTTATTATATTCTGACGGCCAGATCAATTTATCAATATACCGGCTTCTAAAATCCAAAGGGCAGGTTAAATAGGTCTTAATCGCCGTCTGGCTGAAATAAAAGTTTTCAAGCTCTTTAACTGCCATCTGCCTCACCTGCCTTCCTGATATATTTACTTAAAACCTCAAAAGCTAATGCCGGCTTAACATCCCTGGTATAACCGCTATCATAGATTATCTTCTTATGAGATGTCAGCAGCAGATTAGATTTAGCTCTGGTAATTCCAACATATAATAATCTCAATTTTTCTGAGATAATATCTATCTTCGCCTCTTTTAAAGGATCTCCTTTTTCCTTGGCGTTTAAATACTCTTCCAGACTGGCCCTGGCCAGAGCCACTGGATTACTGGCCTTATCTTTTAAATAATAATATTCAGAGCGGAAACTATCAGTAAAGCTAGCCGGAAAATTTTCAGCTGTCAGTCCAGTAATAAAGACTGTATCCCATTCTAAACCTTTGGCCTGATGGAGAGTACTAATCGTAATCATCCCTTCTTCAGGATTAAAGCCTTTCCGGTCAGCAATCTTTTTAGCAAACTGCTGATACTGATCAGTAAACTGATTAAAGTCCTCTAAGAGCTCAGCCAGCTTAATCCCTGGCCGCTTATTTAACTCAGATTTAAAATGAAGTGCAATATTCTGAGCCAGAGCCAGCTCTTCACCAGCAAGCTCTAAATCCTCAGCCAGCATCAAGACTAGCTCATCTGGCGGCAGAGCCTGGCTGGCCTTCAGCCAGTTCTTTAAAAGCCTGATTATCTTCCTTAAGAACTCCTGAGAGCGACTATTCAAACCCTTTAACTCTCGATCTAAAACCCCATCGCCACCGAGAGGATATAATATCTCTTCAGGTTTATGCTCTTTAAAGAAATCCTTAAGCTTATCTTCGCTAATTTTGTCATTTTTAGTCCTATCATTTTCACCTCTGTCATTACCTTCATGCTCATTTATAAACTCAGACAAAAACAGATTATAAACTAGCTCAGCAAAATATTCTTCAGAGTGAGGGTTGGCAATAAAATTCAATAGTCGGTGGAACTTTTCTATAACTAAAATCTCTTCCCCGATATAACTTCCAGTATTCTGATATTCGACTCCCTTACTCTTTAGCTTATCAGCAATCTTTACAAGCATATAATTATAGGGAACTAAAATAGCCAGAGTCCTATCACTATTATTTTCAATCTGGCGGATAGCCTGGCCAACAATCTTATCCAGCTCCTCTTCAGAATCCTTAAAGGTATAGGAACCGATAGTATAGCCCTCAGTCTCAGGATTAACCAGCTCTCCATCTTCATAGACCGGCTCAATATATTTATCCTCAACAGCCTGCCTGCAGCTCTCAGCTGGAAACTCCTCAACTATCCATTTAACAAAATAATTGGCCAACTCAATTATCTCTTTAGTACTCCTGCTAGATTCTAACATATAATTAACCTTAACCTGATCTTTATTATTGTACTTCCTGAAGACTCCAGGATCAGCCAGGGTAAAGGTCGACATAATCGACTGGTTCGGATCCCCAACCTTGATTAAGTTCTTGCTATCTGCAGCCATTTTCAAAAGGATCTGATTCTGGACCAGATTAGAATCCTGGGCCTCATCTTCAAAAATATATTTGTACTTTGACTGCAGACGCCCTAATAATTCAGCATCCTTATCCAGTAATTTACTGGCCTTCACGATCAAATCAGTATAATCCAACATTCCGGCCCGATTTAAGTATTTCTGATATTCAATATATGTGAGCAGTGACCAATAGAGATACTGATCCTTGCTACTACAGACCTTTAAAAGCTCGGCAGCCTTCTCCAGGCTAATATCCTTATATTTAAAATCAGAGATCATAGATTTAATAAAACCAGGCAGGTCATTTCCCAGCCATTTCTTCAGCGCCTTATCATAACCGTAATCGCCCTCTTCATAATCAAGATACTGCAAAAGATCCTTCTGATCAAGATCAAGCCTGCTCAAAAGCTGATTTAAAATCCTATTCTGCTCGCCATCATCGATTACCTCAAAATCATCAGTAACTAAAATCTCATCTGGCCGCTCATTAATAATCCCATGGGCCAGAGAATGAATCGTCTTCACCTCAAAATTAGCATTGATATAACCAGATCTATCTAAAAAATCATTAATCTTCTTCCTGAAATTATAAACAGCTGAATTCATATAGGTAACGATCAAAATCTTACTATCATCAACAAAACCTTGAGAAATCAACTCAGCTGCCAGATAGGCCAGAATTGTCGTCTTACCGGCACCAGGCACAGCAGATACTGACAGATAACCGCCCTGATACCTGGCAACCTCCTCCTGACCTGGCCTCAATTTAATCATAAAATTCCATCCTTTCTAAATAAACCAATCTGCCAGCTCCCCTTCCTGTTCAATTCCTCTACTGTCAAAAAGACTGCTGGCCAGATAGATACCCTGACTGCTCTTTCTAATCAGCGAGAGAATATTATCCAGGAGCTGGTCCTGCTTTAAACTTCTATCGATCCGATCGTCCCAATTAGCCTGCTGATTCCACTGTGGCGAAAGCACATAGGGGTTAAGCAACTCCTTGGTAATCCCGGAAAACCAGAATGAACTGCCGATATCTAATAAAAATAAATAATCGACTGAATCGACCAGCGTCGAAGTTATAAATTTATAGGGAGTCGATACAATTACCTTATCGGTAATCTTTCTGCCTGGCTCATTTAAAATCTCAGCAGCCAGGGTCCCTTTATTAATCATACTGATAAAATATTTGCCAATCCGATTGCCATCAGTGATACTATAGGCTTCAATAATCTCAGCAAATTTATGAAATGACTTAATTATCTGCCTGCAGGCAATAATATCCTCCTCTTCAGGCGATAGTGGCGCCAAAAACTCAACGAAAACCTGCTGGAAAAAATCTCTAACCTCAATCTCAGCTTCAATCTTTTCTGCTATCCAGGCCTGAAGCTTATTATATTCCTCAAACCGCTTAAAACCAAGTCTCTCCCTTAATTCCTGCTGATCAATCTCAGGCAATCTATATTCATTAGCAATAACCCTCTCCGCCAGGATCGCTCCTCTGACCGGGTCTAAATCCAGCAACAAGACAAAGGTCTGCTGCAGTG
>CAYONR010000028.1:0-12484 GCA_964405365.1 uncultured Halanaerobiaceae bacterium | reverse complement strand
GACTTGACAAATAAATAATTCTTATAGTATAATTTGAGCAAGTAAATTGTTAAAATATTTAAATATTTAGGTTGAGATATTAGAGAGACCTTTTTGAGCAGTAAATTCTCCGTTGGATTTCTGTGTCAAAAAGGTTTTTTTCTTTAATTTAAAATAAATTTAAAATGGAGGTATAAAAAATATGGCAAAGTTATTTGGTGACTTCGATAAACTTGAATCTGATTTTGCTGATTTTGCTGAAATGGTTGAAATCTGTATGACAAAATCTCTAGAAGCATTATTTCTTTATCTAGAAGAAGGTGAAAGCGAGAGAGTCAAAGAACTTACTGATATTGTCCATAGACATGAAAGCAAAGCAGATGAAAAGAGACGAGATATTATTACCAGCATTTTAAATGGAAGCTTAATGCCCCATACCAGAAGTGATATGTTAAATCTAATAGAATCTATAGATGATATTGCAGACTTTTCAGAAGATATTATAGATGAGATAATCTTCCTTGGCTTAAAATTCGAGTATCTTGAAATTGAAAAGGGTAAAGAGATGGAAGAGTTGCTGTTAGAACAATATAGTAAATTAACCAAAGGTCTAAATCTTCTATTTAAAGATATGGACCAGGCTTTAGTCTATGCCCATCAACTTGAAGAAATTGAATCTAAACTTGATGATATAGAAGAAGAATTAATTAGAAGCGTTGGGCAAAATGAAGATTTAGATACAGCCAGTAAGCTCTCTCACAGAAATTTAATAAAAAATATCTCCGATCTGGCAGATGTTATAGAAAAAGCAGGAGATGTAATAGAGATAGTAATCTCAGTACGCAAGGGGTAGAATAGTTGAGAAAGGAGTCATTCTATGTGGTATCTTTTATCTGGTATATATCTTGGCGGAACTCTTGGAGCAAATGATGCAGCCAATATCTTTGGAACAGCAGTCGTTACTAAAGCCGTTAAATTTAAAACTGCTGCTCTATTATGTATTATCTTTGTAATTATCGGCTCTGGCCTTGAGGGAGCTGGCGGGATGGAAACTCTCGGAGGATTGGCAGAACAAACACTCTTAACAGCTTTTTTAAGTTCACTGGCTGCTGCTCTTACTGTAACCTTAATGACTATTTTAGAATTACCTGTTTCGACCTCACAGGCTGTAGTTGGAGCAATAATTGGCGGTAACCTCTTAACAGGAACTGTTGATTTCACGCCACTCATACCAATAGTTTCTGCCTGGATATTAACTCCAATCGGGGGGCTTGTAATATCTTTTATCTTATATAAATTATATACCTTGTTCATTCAACAGAGAATTAATAGTCTTAAATATTTTGAAACATTCGTTAGAATTGGACTTATTCTTTCAGGAATATATGGTGCTTATTCATTAGGAGCAAATAATGTTGCCAATGTTGTAGGTGTCTTTGTTGAGGCAGGGATGTTTGAACCACAACTAGGTGGTATTATAGGTGGTATGGCCATCGGGCTTGGGATCTTTTTCAGTAGAGGAGTCATGGAAACTATCGGCAGAAGAATTACTGCTTTAACTCCACTAACTGCTCTAATTACAGTCATAGCCCACTCCATAACTCTGTATATCTTTGCCAGAATTGGTATACCAGTCTCTT
The DNA here is from genome assembly GCA_964405365.1 of uncultured Halanaerobiaceae bacterium. GTDB lineage: Bacteria > Bacillota > Halanaerobiia > Halanaerobiales > Halarsenatibacteraceae > Halonatronomonas. Next base: position 10,865 of record CAYONR010000028.1, on the reverse strand, counting down.
CATCTCAAGCTATAGTTGGTGCCGTATTAGGCATTGGTCTGGTCAAAGGTACAAATATGATGGATCTTGAGATGGCTAAAAAAATTATTTTTGGCTGGATTGGTACTCCATCAGTTGCTTTTATTATTGGTATGATTTTAAATATTATCTTTTTGTAAATTGTTAAATTACTTGCTAAATGCAATCATTGGTGTTATAATATTAACATCAGTAATTTTCATTTGCCCCACTTGCACCCTCAAGTGGGGTTTTTTCTATTTATTCTTTAATTTTTCTATAAGATCTCTTACCCGTTCTTTAGCTTCTTCAGTCTCGTTGATCTCACGTTTAAAGTCAACTGAAAGAATATCGCTTTCCCTGGTTTCCTCTGGAAGATAATCAACTGGAATTTCAAGACTATATTTTTCTTCAGGTCTAATCAATAAGACAGCAATACCACTTTCAATTCTATCTACAGTTACTTTCATGATATCCAACTCCTGAACTATATAGTTATTTGATCGCTCCATCTATTAAACTTATTTATATCGATACCATCTACTTCTTTAATCTCTTCAATTGTTTGAAAACCATCATTTTCCTCTCTATATTCAATGATATTATCAGCTGTAACAGATCCTACTCCCCAGAGAGATTCTAGCTGGGATTGGGATGCCTGATTAATATTTAATAATCCTGAATCAGACTCCGCTTCTTCAAAACCATTTGATTCAGATATTTCTTCTTGACTTACTTCTTCCTGATATGATCTGGCTGGCTCAATAGTATAAGTCTGACCATCTGTATTAATAATTATATCGCCATTTAAGTCAGTTCTGTAAATATCAATATTATTTTTCTGGAGCCTACTGATAACTTCTGGTGCCGGATGATCAAACCTATTATTTTCACCAACTGTAATTACAGCAACCTCTGGCCTAACAGCTTCAAGAAATAGATCAGTAGTAGATGTTCTGCTGCCATGATGGGCTACTTTAATAACAGTTGACGAAATATCAACTCCAGTCTTTAAAATTTCACTTTCAGCCGATTCTTCAATATCACCGGTAAAAATAAAAGATATCTGATCATATTGAAGGTGAGCTGTAATAGATGCATCATTTAAATTATACTCCTCAACATCTTCGCCTGGATGAATGATATCAAAAGTCAGATTATCCAACTTTATTTTATCGCCTCTTCTCGGTGTTTTAAAAGAAATATCTTTTTTATCTATCATGATTAGATAATTTTCATAGGTCTGAGAAGTATGAACTCTGCCACTATCATAAATAGCATCAACAGGAAAAGCCTCTATTACTGCAGATAGACCTCCGATATGGTCAGCATGTGGATGAGTAGCGATAATCGCATCAATTCTATCAACACCAGCTTCAGTTAAATATGGAATTAGTTTTTCTTCGACAGTAGAAAATCTATCGCCACCATCAATTAAAACAGTATCACCTTCTTGATGCTTAAGAAGAATAGCATCTCCCTGTCCTACATCGATAAAATGAACTGTTAAATCTGCTGAGACAGTCAGACTAAATATTAATAAAAATGCCAGTGCGAATATTAAAATTGAAAATTTATTTTTTCTTAAAATCTTAACCTCTCCTTTCTAATAACCTTATTAAACTTTCTCTAAATTTTTTATCTTCCTCTGACGTCCTCTTACTATGAGTTGGGTGACGTTTATTTGCTCTCCTCATTTTAGCGTATAAATGCCGTTTGGCCAGAAGATGGTCTATATTTTTTTCAGTATATCTATTACCTGAATTATTGATCACAGAGGCTCTTTTTCCTAAAACTAAAGCAGCCAGTCCGTAATCCTGGGTAACCACAATATCACCTGCTTCAACTCTATTTATGATTTCCATATCAACAGACTGTGATTCAATATCGAGCTTTTTAACCTGGCCATAATCTGATTCCACCTGATGGGCATAATTAGTAAAAATAATTAGTTTACATCCAAATTTTTCTGCAATTTCTTCAGTTAGTTTCACAACTGGACAACCATCTCCATCTACAAGTATTTTAATTCTACTCACCTGACTTTCTATTCATTCAAACTTGATTTCCTTAAAATAATAAACCTAAAATTAATAAATGAACTGGATAAAATAGATAAAAGAAATATTTTAATTTTGGACCCTGCCTGCCATCATATAATTTAATAAATAAAAATGAGGACAGAGCAAAAATTTGCAGATAATAATAGACTGCATTAGTTTCTACCATTAATCCACCTACTAGAAAAAAACCAGCATAAAGAAGACTGATATAGCCGAACATTTTATTAAAATCATCACGGAAAATATGAATCAGATAGATTAAAAGGATTCCAAAAGCCCCATAATCAGTACTTATTACATCTGCGAACAATGCAAGTATAATAACTGGCAGGATATTCTCATATTTCTCGCTTAGATAAATGGCTAACAAACCAAAAGTCAATGTAAAGAAAATATTGAGACGGGAATCAAAACCAAAAGCCAGCCAGAATGGATACTGAGAGATTAAAGCAAAAATAGAAAGCCTGATCAAATATTTATTGAAATTTGAAGTATGGCGATAGCCTTCAGTTATTAAAAATGCAAATAACGGAAATGCCAACCGTCCTATTATTCTAAGAATTATAAACTCTGGAAAGACAACAGAACCGATATGATCGATTAACATCGTTATAATAGCAACCATCTTTAAATGGAATGAACTCATATTATCATCTCTTTTATTTAATGCTTTTAATAACTATTTCCCTGGCTCTGCTTATTGCTTCTGGAAGTTTCTCTGGATTACTGCCGCCCCCCTGAACAAAATCAGGCTGGCCGCCGCCATTACCATTCAACAAAGGCATGACTTTCTGGATTACTGGATTCAAATTGAGATCAGCTATATCCTTTGATCTGGCCAGAATCATTCTAGTAGTATCTCCATCCTGCTGTCCAAAGATTACTATTATGCGCTCATCCGAGACAAGCTGACTGGCCATATCCCTTAACTCTGAAAAACCCAAATCTGTAAATATATTAACAATCAGCTTGTAATCTCCAATCTCTTCTGCATCCTCCATGAGTTCAGCTTCTTTAAATTTTAAGAGCTGGCTTTTAAGATTATCTATAGTATTCGACTTGATATATAGATCTTCTAGTAACCTTGTGATTTCAGCCTTAATATTCTGGTTATTAACAGAGAGCCTGTCTCTGAGAAAAGCTGTCAGTTTATTTTTGAAACGATAATCTTCAACAGCCCGTTGCCCACAATTGAAATGGAGTCTGGAGCCTGCTTTATAGTTCTCTGAATCAATTACTGAAATAACACCAATCTGGCCTGTGTTATTGAGATGGGTACCACCACAAGGGGTTTTGTCCAGGCCTGCTATCTTAATAATCCTGGTATTATCTCCATGGTTCCCAGGGCATTCAACTGAAATCTGTCTGTTTTCATAGATAAACTGATTACACCTTGTTTCAATTTTATCTATTTCTTTTTGTGAAATTTGAATATTGGTATCAATGGTAAGTCTTGATTCTCCTAAATGGAAACCTACTGTCTCTGCCTGATATAAATCCTTTGCAACTGCTGAAAGAAGATGCTGACCTGAATGCTGTTGCATTAAATCGAATCGCCGCTCCCAGTTGATTTTACAACTCAAACCATTTTTTTCAGTAGGCAGTTTATCTCCGACATGAAATATCTCTCCATTCTTATCATAAACATGGCTAATATTAGACTTACCTATACTTCCATGATCCGCTGGTTGTCCACCTCCCTCTGGATAAAAAGCAGTTTTATTTAATTTAAGATGATAATTCCCATCTTCTTCAAAATACTCAATAATATCTGCTGTAAATTCTTGCTTAAATGAGTCGTTATAGTAATTTTTTTCAGTCATTAATTACACCTCTACTACTAAAATTTAAGTTCTAAACCAAAATATGTTTTTACCTCTTCAGAACTGGCTGCTAAACCAACTCTAGGAACTAAATGTAACCAGTTGCCAGTTCCTGTCTCTAATAACAACTCTACACCACCACTTAATAAGCTATAATCATAACTCTGGTAATCAACAAATGGTTTTATGAAGAGGTCACCAAAGAATATATTTGGATTCCAGCTTCCCTGTTGAATTTCTAATAATTTATAGATTAAATCTACTGCCATTTTATAGCCATTGCTGCCTTCCACTTCAAACTCTCTAGCTGAGTAACCTGGTTTTAATTCCTGACTTAATACTATAGATATTGTTAGCTTACCTTCTGGGAAAAGCTTTTGATATCTAGCCAGCCCAAAATATTCCTGGCTAAAAAGATTAGTCTGTAAATTAATAGCCAGACGATGTTCAGGATAACGGAATCCAACTCCTGCCCCAACTCTATGGTAATCAAAATCAGTCTGATAAAAAATATCTGCTACTGAGAGGCCATTGAGATTAGAACGATATAATGGATAATTGAGACTAAGTTGATTATGCCTGCCTGATTCCCGACCAAAATTATTATAACTAATAGTTAATGGCGCCAGCAGTCTACTAGTAATATTAAAATCAAATTTTCCCTTTTGATTCAAGCTCAAATGATAAGAGTTTAGACCAGTACCATCCTGACTATATATAAAGAATGGCAATAATCTAACTTCTGGACTCAATAAATAGCCCATATTACTGGCAAAACCATTGTTTTCTTTTAAATCCTGGCCAACTTCAGCAAGATCATAATTGAACTTTGAATTACCTGTTAAAGTTTCAGCAGGCTTATCAAGAGCATAATCCACTTTATTAATCTCCTGGCTGTAAATCGCCATACCATCAAGATTATAAGTCAGATGATAAAGACTATCAGATACAGGCACTGGATTTCTAACATAAATATCTTTTGTCATTCGGTAGGTTTCTCTTGATTTTAAATTATAACTATAAATAGCTTCATTACCAGTATAATTAGCTGTATAATAAATAGTATTTCCAGTAATACTTATCTGTTTCTCAGGCATTTCTGTTGCCACTAATGGCTTTAATTCCAGACTTTCAGGGTCTAATAGATTAATATTCCAGGCAGTCTGATTTCCTTTGCTAACAGTTATAAGTATATCCTGATAAGTCTTTAATTCCCCGATAAGTTCCGGGATCTCACCAATTAGTTCAATCTTCTGATTCTGATATCTATAAAGATTAGAGCCATAAACATCTTTTCTGGCAGTGGCATAATATATGCTGTCGCCCAATACAGTAAAATCTCTGATCTCATCTCTCAAGAGTTTTTCTTTAGACCCTGTTTCCAGATTCAACCGGTATAAATTAGTTGCAATACCTCTGGTATTATTATAGATATTGGGATAACCAGTCTGACTATCTCTTAAAAGAAAATAAGCATAACCGTTTTTAATTTCGATTCCACCATGATTCCCCGCCACAGTTTCTAGGAGTACATTCTCCTGACCTTCCTCCAAATTAAATTCTATTAAACAGTTAATTTTATGATATTCAAATGGTGAAGAACTATAAGTATTAGTTTTAAAATAATATAAACTCTCGTCTGTACTGGTCAAGCCTGATAAATAACCGTTCTCAGTAGATAAAATTTCCTGGCCTGAGATTTTAAAATCTTGATTTTCTTCAGTAAGAGATTCTTTGAAATCCTGATATAATTCTAAAAAATTCTTACCATAAACTTCTTTAGCTGCTTTATCCAGACCAATTCCTGGTAGAAAATTGCCTGTAATTGCTGCCCAGTAATATGAGCCATAGGTATTAAATAGTTCTGTCAATTTATCTTCACCATATTCATTGACCAAATAATCAACAAAGACAGCACCATAAAGGTATTGCTGACCTCCAGGAAAGTAATTATGATTATAGATAATTTCTTCCAACTCTGGCAGGCGGCCTTCAGCAGCTGCTCTGTCTGCAAACCAGCGATAGTGACCGCCATTTAGCCTGCCTTCTGCAGGAGTTAGCCGGGATTCCTGATAAATTGCCAATCCTTCAATAAGCCAGAGAGGACTATGAATATTAGGTGACATTAGATCACCAAATATCCTGGTTGTTATTTCACTGCCTCCTGAAATATTTTGGAGATGGGCCATATGTGTAAGCTCATGGATGCTTAACCTTCTCAACCAATTCTCATAAGTGGCTCTACCAGCAATACTGGCAGGATTATTAGTAAATATGCCCATCTTATTAAAGACAGGATTAGCATAACCATTAGTAAAGAGACCAATATCTTCAAGAGTTAAATGCATCTTATAATCAAGTTTATTACCAGTCAGATCTGCTATCTCAGACCTGTATTCTTCAAGGTAATAGAGAGTTTCCATTGCCTGAGACTGATAGCCGTCTGAGAAGAATACTTCAAAATTATCTGTCTCATAACTCTGCCATCTCCATGAAGCTGAAGCCTGGACAGGACCAGCAGCAAAGAGAAAAATAATCATTAAAAATATAATTATTATTAGATTTGTTCTTAATCGATTCAGCATTCCTACTACACTCCTTCTTCACCCCTACCTGGATAAATTGTACCATTAATATTATTTCCATCTAAATTTAATTTTTAATCTATTAGCTATATTCTATCTGAACTGAACTACCTCTCAAGCCTGGTTCAGCTGGCTCTACCAGTAATTTGATCGGTACCCGTTCTTTTAATTCTTCAACATGGCTGATAATTCCAACAGCCATCTCCTCATCCTGGAGTTGTTCCAGAGAACTCATAACAACATCAAGCAGCCCTGAATCTAGAGTACCAAAGCCTTCATCAAGAAAGAAGAAACCGAGATCTGTTCCTCCTTTTAGCTGAATATGAGAAGATAACGCCAGAGCCAGAGATAATGAAGTTAAAAAGGTTTCCCCGCCTGATAGAGTATTGCAATCTCTCCTGACTCCACCATTATGGAGATCGCAGATGATAAATTCAATATCACTATTTAGCTCCAACTTATAACGATTATTGGTTATCTCCATTAACCGCTTTGATGCTTCCTGGGCAATATAGCGTAATTGCCTGGTTGCTACAAATTCAACAAATTTCTTACCTTTAATTAATTTGTAAATTTGATCAATTAGATCTAGCTCATGTTCTAAATCTTTTTTAACTGCTTCTTTTTCTTTTTTATCTTTTAAATCCTCTTCTAACTTTTCCAGTTCTGACTTCTTGCCACCAATACTTTCCTGGCGTTTAGCCCGCTGTTCTTTTAAATTATCTAACTGATCATTTAAATCCTTCCAGGCTCCCTTGGAGAATTCTCTTTCGTTGAGTTCTTTACTGACTCTATCAATATTATTCTCTAAATCTCTAAGTTCCTCTTGATACGAGTCTATCTTTTCCTCCCATTTATTGATCTTATCTATATCTTCAAGATAGGTCTCTGCTTCTTCAATCGAATCAAGCTGCGACTCTTCTATCTTTTCAGCTAATTTGGCCTCTAACACCTTCAATTCATCCTGATACCTCTCCTGACGATCAGCAAATTTCTCTTCTAACTTTTCCTGTTGATTAAGGCTTTTTTTGACTTTTTCCAGGGCTTTTTGGGCAGACCGATACTGCTCCTCTATCTCATTTATTCTTGCCTTAACTTCTGTCAAACCTTCTTCAGGATCTTCTTCCCCTGCTTTCTCTTTAAGTTCGACTTGCTTTTCTGAAAGACTTTCTTTAACGCTTTCAAGTTCTGTCTCCAGCTTTAATTTATTTTTTCCTAATTCTGCTATTGAATCTTTAACTTCAGATTTTTCATTTTCCAGCTCTTCTATTTTAGATAATGCTTTCTCAACTTGTGATTTTAATTCTTCAGCATCCCTGTCTAACTTACTTATTTCTCCTTCAGCTTTTTTAAATATTTCAGAATTCAAATCTGTTTCTTCCAAATCAGTAAGAGCTTCATCATAGCTAGTTTTAAGGCTAGCCAGCTCTACTTCCTTTTCACCTTTTTTCTGTTGTAAATTTGCCAATTCTTCTTCCTGGCTAGACTTCTTCCCCTGGAGCTGTCCAATCTTATTATTAATTTTAGTTCTTTTAGATTCCATTCTACTTTTAGATTGAAGTTCAGCTGGTTCAAGTTTATCCAGCTCCTCTTCTGATATATTAAATTCAGCAGTTAATTTTACTTTCTCCTGATTTAAACTTTCCAGCGTTTGCTCCAGCAGTTTTATCTCCTGCTGACAACTATTAATCTCTTTGTCTATTTGAGCAATATTAATATCCTCACCTTTATCGGACTGGCCATTAATCGCCGGTGCTGGATGGTCTTTGCTCCCGCAAACTGGGCAAACCTTAGACTTTTCAAGATTCCTGGCCAGATAAAAGGCCAGATTTTCTTCTCCAACTGCCAGCTTTTTCTGAAGTTGGTTTAATTCATTTTGATACTTAGTAATATCTTTTCTGGTACCGCTAACCTGATAAATCAAATCCTTCAAGAGCTTGACTTCAGTATTATATTTTTCTTTAGTCAGATCCTCTATTTCAGCTTTTATTGATTCCAGTCTCTCTTTAGTAGCTGAGACATCTGCATTTAACTTTTCAATTTCAGACTTGACTTGCTGATATTTATATTCTTTCTCTTTACCGGTATTAACTAATTCTCTTAATGCTGATGAGACCTGCTTTTCCTCTAATTTTTCACTAAATTTAGCAGAATTTTCCCTGACAACCGCTAAATTTGCTTCAAGAGCTTCCAGTTCAGTTTTTTCTCTTTTCTCATTTTCTTCTAATCCTGTTAGAGTTTCAGACTTCTCTTTTATATCTACCTCCATTTCAATAACCTTAGCTTTTATCTTGATTGCATCTTCCAACTTATATTTCTTCTGATTTAGCTCAGGCTTCTCTTCTTCTCTGGCAGTCTCCCATTTATCAAACTCTTCTTCTTGTTTAATCTTTTTTAATTGTAATTCTTTAATTTCTTCTCTTACTTCTTTTAATTTCTCTTCTGTCTCAATCAAATTACTTTCAAGTTCCTGCCGCCTATTTAATTCATTCTTTAAACCATTAGCTTCCTGGGTAAGCTTTAACCTGTCCTTTAATTTATCTATTTCCTGCTCTTTGCCAATCATTTCATCTTTCTGATTTTGATATTTTTTAAACTCTGCAGTTAATTCTTTAACCTGTTTATATTCAGCATGAACTTTCTCTTTCTCAGCCAGTTCAGCAGCCACCTGTTTGAGCTCTGATCCCAGCTCTTTAAGTTCTTCTGATTCTTCCTCTATCTTCTCAACTGTAACTTCTTGATAATTTTCAAGATAAATACTTAATTCTTCCTGCTTCTTTCTCCGCTTTTTTCGAACTTTTTTTAAATTATCATCAAGCTCCTCGCCATACTCACCAAGATTCAAAATTCTCTCTAGCATCTCCCGGCGATCTGCTCCAGTAAGCTGGAGAAATTTACTAAATTTACCCTGGGGCAGAACTACTGTCCTCATGAAATCATCTGCATTTAAACCGATTATCTCTTCGATTTTATTATTAATCTCAGTAACTTTATCCAGGATTACAATCTCTTCACTTTCATTATCTAACTGGAGTCTGGCGTTCTTAGTCTTATAACCGCCGGCATCTGAGATACCAAGTTTTCTTTCAACAGTATACGTTTCCTTACCAGCCAGACTAAACTGAAAGGAAACATAAAGTTCTTCTTTTTCTTTATTGATAAATTCCTTTGTATCTCTGGAGATACTACCATAAAGAGCCAGGGTTATAGCATCAAGAATACTTGACTTACCGCTGCCAGTTGGCCCAAAGATACCGAAAAAACCCTTTTCAGTTAATTTATTAAATTCTATAACCTCTTCTTCAACAAAACTATTTAAACCTGATAGTTTAAGAATTTTTGGCTTCATGCTGGCCCTCCCTAAGATCAATAATTTCCTGAAACATCTCCATAATCTCTTCCTCGGGCTGAACTCCATGTTCTTTCTGGTAGAATTCCTGGAAAAGTTCTTTAATATTTAATTCTTCTTTTATTTCTAAATCCTGCTCATTGCTATCTCTATCTGGAGTTATCGGAATTATACTTAAAATATCTTCTTTAATACTTTTAAGTTCTTTAATCTCTGACCGTCTTAACGGCCGATCTGTTTTAATTTTAAGGTAGGCCCAGACTTCACGGTCCTGATTATCCTGACATTTTTCATATGCTGCATCTATATTATCAGCTTCCCAGACTTCAATCGGTTTAGGATTTCTAAGTGGTCTCGCAGTTATCTCTGGCTCGCTCCCAGCCCGAGATTTTACTATCTTAACTGATTTAGAATGGTTCAGCTCACTAAGACTATACTGGAGCGGAGAACCGGCATAATAAGCATTATATTGGCTGCTGGCAGGCTGGGAGCGATGGAGATGGCCTAGAGCTGTATAATCAGATTCAGCTGGCAGAGCCTCTCTGGCTACAGTCAAGCCACCACCGACCTGGATTGGCCGTTCTGATTTACTCTCTTCACTCCCTGCTACAAAGATATGGCTCATGGCCAGATTGATAGTATCCTGACGATAATGTTCTGATAACCCTGCAAAAATCTCTTTAACCTTATCAGAATAATTCTGTTGAAGATCTCTCTCATCAGCCAAATTGCCAAGAAGTAAATCCAGCCTACTCTCTGATGGATAAGGAACTGCCAGAATAACTGTAATTTCATCATTTATCTTAAGTTCTAAATAGCCATTTTCTCCAGCTACCAATTCATGCTGACCAACCTGGCCGGATTCAAAGGAAAAATCAGGCCGATCGATAATAATAATTCCCTGCCTGATAGCCAGAGGCAAAGAGGCTCCTAACCTACTTGGACTATCATGATTTCCTGAGATGAGTACAATAATTCTATTGCCATTATCTGATAACTGCTCCATAGTCCTGTAAAAAAGCTGTTCAGCTGCTGCTGGCGGATTGAA
>CAYONR010000027.1:0-12692 GCA_964405365.1 uncultured Halanaerobiaceae bacterium | reverse complement strand
GACCTGCCGGTTACCCGACAGTTACCAGGTAGTATCTCTTAACATATTTCACAAAGTTAAAAATCAACTAGTACTTAACAAATATAAGTATATTTATACATATTACAAAAAATAAATAAGTCTTAAAGATTAGCAGGAGTTACTCTAATTATCGCGAATAGTATAAGCAGTGAAAGGAGAATTAGATATGAATAAAAACCAACTTTTACGCCGATTACCGGCGGTAAATGATATAATCAAGCATCAGAAAGCAGATGAATTAACAGAAGAATATAATCGGGATATCATGATTCAGGGTATCCGGGATGAGCTGGAATATCAGCGTCGAACTCTTTTAACCTTAATCGATAAAGATCAGGTTGAGCAAGCTGAAACAGAAGTCGATTCATTAACTGTAGAAGGACTTCTTGATAATATAGCCATTAACTTAGAGAAGGAATTTAGGCCACAACTTTCACCAGTAGTTAATGCGACTGGAATTATTGTTCATACGAACTTAGGCCGTTCACTTCTTTCAAAGGAAGCTAAAGAGATGGTCGAAATGGTGGCCAGTCATTATAATACGTTAGAAATAGATAGAAATACTGGCGAAAGAGGTTCTCGCTATGATAATGTTGAAGAGCTTATCTGCCGACTGACTGGAGCTGAAGCAGCTTTTGTTGTCAATAATAATGCTGCCGCAGTCCTCCTTGCTATTTCAACCTTTGCATCAGGTAAAGAGATTATTATTTCCAGAGGGGAGCTAATCGAAATTGGTGGTTCCTTTAGAATTCCGTCAGTTATGGAACAGGGAGGAGCCGATTTAGTTGAGGTTGGTACCACCAATAAAGTTTATATTGAAGATTATGCCAGAGAGATCAATGAAAATACCGGTATGTTACTTAAAGTTCATACCAGTAATTATAAAGTAGTAGGATTTACTGAAGAAGTTGGCCTGGATGAATTAGTAGAGCTAGGCCATAAACATGATATCCCGGTCCTTGATGATCTTGGCAGCGGAGTTTTTCTTGATATGACAGAATTTGGCTTAGAAAGAGAACCAACTGTAGCTGAAAGAGTTAAAGCAGGTGGCGATATCGTAACATTCAGTGGCGATAAGATTTTAGGAGGTCCCCAGGCCGGAATAGTCGTTGGTCGGAAAGACTTGATCGAAAAAATGAAGAAACATCCTTTAACTAGAGCTGTTCGAGTTGATAAATATACATTAGCTGCCCTGGAAGGGACGCTTAAAGCCTATCTCAGGCCAGAAACTGTCATCGAGAAGATACCAACTTTAAATATGTTGAGCCTTGATCGTGATGATTTAAGGGACCCAGCTGAAAAACTTCAGGCTTCATTGAAAGAAATCTTACCCCAGGGAGCTAATTGTCAGATTGAAGATGATATCTCCAGAGTTGGTGGCGGCGCCTATCCATTATCTGAATTACCAACCCTGACTGTCACAGTTGCCTGGCCAGAACCTGGGGCTTCCAAAATGGCTTCAGCATTAAGAACTCACTATCCTCCAGTCTTCACCAGAATTAAAGATGAAAAAGTGGTCATTGATCTGAGAACTTTACAGGAGGGCGATCAGGAAATAATCATCGATGCATTTAAAGAGCTGGAGGTCTGATAATATGAAAAAGAAAAATATTATTGTTGGCACAGCCGGTCATATCGACCATGGCAAAACAACATTAATTGGTGCCCTAACAGGTACCGATACTGACCGACTGAAAGAAGAGAAAGAGCGGGGTATTTCTATCGATCTCGGTTTTACTGGATTTGATCTCTCTGATGAGATTCATGCTGGAATCATAGATGTTCCTGGTCATGAAAAATTTATCAAGAATATGCTGGCAGGGGCGGCAGGAGTAGATCTGGCACTCTTAGTAATTGCAGCAGATGAAGGAATTATGCCTCAGACCAGAGAGCATCTGGCCATTTTGGAGCTGCTTCAGGTTAAATATGGCGTAGTTGCAATCACCAAGGCCGATAAAGTTGAACCTGACTGGCTGGATTTAGTTGTTGAAGATGCTAGAGATCAGCTAGGAGATAGCTTTTTAAAAGATGCTCCTTTTATTCCAGTTTCGGCAATAGACGGCACCGGGCTTGATAAATTAAAAGAAGCACTCTTAAACGAAGCCTCAAAAATACCTGGCAAAGATGAATCCAGCAATGTTTATCTGCCAATAGACCGGGTTTTTACAATGTCAGGCTTTGGAACAGTTATTACTGGTACACTGGTTAGCGGAACATTAGAGACAAGTAGCCAAATGTTGATTTATCCAGGAAAAAAAGAGGCTAGAATTAGAAGTATTCAGGTCCATAATGAAAAGGTTGAAGCTGCCTATCCTGGCGAAAGAACCGGGGTTAACCTGGCAGGTATAGATAAAGAAGATATCGAGCGTGGCGATGTTCTTGCCACCCCAGGCAGCCTAATAGCAACCTCACGGCTGGATGGACGGGTTAAACTTCTGCCATCATCACCGATGATGATTGAAAATGATACCAGAATCCGTTTTCATATTGGCGCCAGAGAGGTATTAGGCAGAGCTTATCTTATAGATAAAGAAGAAATTTTACCTGGAGAATCCGGGTTGGTTCAATTCCGTTTAGAAGAGACAATAGTCTCCAGATTTAAAGAGAATTTCGTAATCCGGAGATATTCACCGATGATAACTATCGGTGGCGGCAAAGTTTTGGAAAATTCACCACCAAGACGGAAACGCCATGATTCTGCAGTAATTGAAGAACTACAAATAAAAGAGAGTGGAACTCCAGCTGAAAGAGTAGAACTTACACTGAAGCTGGCAGGCAAACCGCTCAGGATCAATGAACTAATAGAGGAGACAGGTCTTTCAGAAGTTGAAATTGATAACTTCCTTGAAGAATTAATAGCTTTAGAGCAGGTTTATGAACTTTCTAAATTTCAAAAGTCAAGTTATCTGGCAGCAGAGCCAAAAGAGACTGTTATAAATGAGATGGTAGAGATAACAAAGGAATATCATCAAAAGCAGCCATTGCGGCCAGGAATCAGCAGAGCTGAACTTAAATCCAGTCTTTCTGTTGAGCTCAACACAAATGAATTTAATCAACTGGCAGAAGAACTGGAAGAAGAAGGAAAACTAGAACTTTCCCAGAAGTATATAAAAGAGGCAGGTTTCCAGGTTGAATTTACTGGCAGAGCAGCTGAAATAAAAACAGAAGCTCTAAAACTCTTTAAAGAAAATAAATTTAGCCCACCAGAGATACCAGACCTGGCTGAAGCTTTAGATGAAGATAATTTAAAATTAATCAGAGAAGTCATTGGAGCTTTAGAGGAAGAGGATAGGTTAATTCGGTTGACAGAGGATCTATACTTTACAGATCAGGCAATTGCCGAAGCAGAAGAAAAATTAAAAGAATTTTTTGTGCAAAACGATAGTCTTGAGTTAAGTGAGTTTAGGGATATAATTGATAGTAGCAGGAAATATGCATTACCGCTTCTGGAATATTTTGATGAGCAGGGTTTAACTTATCGTGAAGGCGATAAAAGATATTTGAAATAGCTTTAAAATCATATGAAATAGCTTTACAATCATAGCTTAATATATTATAATATAAGAGGTTAGCGGGAATGGCTGGGTCCATGGTGGACTCCACGGACTTCAAATCCGCTGGCGGGCCGGGTAGCCGGTCTGTGGTGGGTTCGATTCCCACACATTCCCGCCAAAATTATCTAAGAAATATAAAACCCTCTGGTATTATAATACACCAGAGGGTCTTTTTTTATCTATTATACTTTGCGAATTTAGATTTTTAAGCCTTCGAGCTTTTCAATTCTATCTTCAGTAGTCGGGTGAGTACTAAATAGTTTATTCATCCCTTCAGCGGAGAGAGGATTGATAATAAACATGTGGGAAGTAGCTTCATTTATTTCCATGGGATTACCTTTAGCCTGGCGCTCCATCTTTCGTAGAGCATTGGCCAGTCCATTAGGATTACCGGTAATTCTAGCAGCTGTTTCATCTGCCTTATATTCTCTGGTTCTGGAGATTGCCATTCTGACAACTAAAGCTGCCAGCGGGGCAAAGATTATTGCCAGAATTTGAACCAGCATAGCAAGTCCACCGCCTGAGCGATTTCTTCGGCCACCAAAGATCATTCTGAAGCGGCCCATTCTGGCCATAAAAGCTAGAGCACCAGCCATTACAGCAGCTAAAGTACTGATTAAAGTATCTCTATTTTTAATATGGGAAAGTTCATGGGCAATAACCCCTTCAAGTTCATCTTTATCCAGTAGTTGGATAATTCCTTCAGTTAAAGCAACAGCTGAATTCTTAGGGTTTCTACCTGTGGCAAAAGCATTTGGCTGACTGGATGGAGTAACGTACACTTTCGGCATCGGTAGACCGGCCTTATCACTTAAATCTTTTATAATTTTATGAAGCTTAGGTGCTTCTTCTTCAGTCAGAGGACGGGATTTGGTCATCTTTATAGCCATTTTATCACTAAACCAAAAACTAAAGAAATTTAATATAAGTGCAAAGCCGAAGGCCATAATCAGACCAGATTCACCGCCTAAAACACCGCCAAAAACAACAAGTACAACAGTTAATATAGCCATTAATAAAAATGTCTTTAAATGATACATTTAATTTCACCCCTTTCTATTTCTATTTAATTAATTTTAACTTATTTTCAAAGATTCTGCAAGTCCTAAAATTTCCAGGTCTAAGGGGGTTTATAAGATGGAGCTTGAATTTACTGATGAAGCAAAAGAGTATCTAAAAGAAAACGGTGAGGCAATTGTTCTTTATCGAGGCAAGATAACTGCTTGCTGTCTTTCCAGGACAGTTGGGCCTAAAAATGCTCAAACTCCAGTCCAGGTTCAATTAATTAAAAATATTGCTGAAGAAAATTTAGATAACTTAGAAACTATAGAACAGGATGGTATCACCATTTATATTCAGCCAGCTCTTCTTAAAGAAGATATCTCTGGGGAACTGGTAGTTGATAGTCTGTTTTTCATGAAGAAAATATCATTTGAAGAAAACTAATATAAGGAGTCGATTATGCATAAAGAAATAAAAAAAGTCAGTGACAATATTGGTAAAGTAATTTTTGGCAAGGAAGATGTTGTTGAAATGATGTTAGTGGCAATGTTAGCCCGGGGCCATATTCTTTTTGATGATGTTCCTGGTATCGGTAAGACTAGGTTGGCCAATTCACTGGCCCGTTCGCTAGGTGTAAAGTTTTCAAGAATCCAGTTCACACCAGATCTCCAGCCTGCAGATGTGACCGGGCTCTATTTTTATAATCAGAAGGAGAATGAATTTTCTTTCCGCTCAGGTCCAATTGAGACTAACATTCTGCTGGCAGATGAGATCAATAGAGCTGTTCCTAGAACCCAGTCCAGTCTCCTTGAAGTCATGGAAGAGAGACAGGTTACAGTTGAAGGAACTACTAGAGAATTAGAAGAACCATTTCTGGTGGTTGCTACTCAGAATCCGGTAGAATTAGAAGGAACCTTTCCATTACCAGAAGCTCAGCTTGATCGATTTCTCTTTAAGCTCCAGGTAGGTTACCCGTCAAAAGAAGTTGAGTTTGAAATTCTAGATAAATACCAGCAGGAAGACCCATTTTATAGCCTGGAATCAGTAATCGATAAAGAAACAATAGTTGAACTTCAACAGCAGGTCAGAGAAGTGAAAATATCTTCAGATATGAAAAATTATATAACAGATCTAGTAAGGGCAACCAGAAATAAAGAAAATGTTGAATTAGGCTTGAGCCCAAGGGCTTCGCTTGCTATTATGCGGGCAAGTATGGCCAGGGCATTAGTTTACGATCGAGATTTTGTTATTCCAGATGATATTCAGGCAGTCTTTCCGCCAGCAGCAGGCCATAGAATCCTGCTTAAAGAACAGGCCAATCTTAGAGGGCTTAAAGCAGAGAGAATCGTCAGAGAGGTTCTCCAGGAGATAGCAGTTCCAGTCGAAGGAGAGGAATAATGTGAAGAACCGTCTCATCCTTTGGATTTTAATATTTCTTTCAATGACGGTTTATGGTATTAGAGTTGGTAGCACAGCATTAATCTCAGCCGCTCTGCTGGCAGCAAGCTTAATTTTTATAGCTTATCAATGGAATCATTTTTCTCTGGCTAAATTATCAGTAGATATAGATCTAACAGATAAAAAGATCTTTGCCGGCGAGGAGACAGAATTTAATCTCCGTTTAACCAATGCCAAGATACTTCCAGTCTTCTGGTTAACTGTTCAGTTTCATTTTCGAAAAGGAATGAATCTGATTGGTGGTGAAAAAACAAGTTCATTACCAGGTAATAGAGATATCTTTTTTGATAAATTCAACCTAAGTCTTTATCAGAAATTAAATCGTCATTACAGGATTACGCCTGAAGATCGGGGAGTATACTATCTTGGTCAGGGGATGATTGAAACCGAGGGTTTTATTGGCCTTTATAGTCAGAAAGAAAGTTTAAATAATTCTCTGGAGTTATTGGTTTATCCTCAGATTTATCCATTAGATGATCAGATAATCACCAGGCTCTTCGCCAGAGGTGAAAAAATGACTGATGGCTGGATAATGGTCGATCCGATTAACCGGGCCGGTGTTAGAGATTATCAACCTTCTGATCAGCGGAAGCAGATTAACTGGAAAGTTTCAGCCCGGCATCAACAGCTTAAATCTGATATTTATCATCCCTCAAAGGCTGGAGAAATTGAAATCATTCTCGATATTAGATCAGCAGATAAGAGCTGGGAGGGAATTGATAAAGAGCAACTTGAAGTTGCTTATTCACTGGCTGGTTCATTAGCCAGACAGTTTTTAAATAAAGGGATTGAGGTCGGTTTTCTCAGCAATGGTCAGGCTAAAATTGGTGAAGGCTCTAGAGTTGAGCCAGGTAATAATCCTGGCCAGCTAGAAGAAATTTTAACTGCACTGGCCTATCTTAAACCGCTTTTTCGGAGACCTATCTCAGAATATGCTTATAAACTGCAACAGGGGGCAGATAAATTAATTATCACGACCTATCCTGAAGGTCTTGAACTAAATCGCTATTTTTCAAGTAGAGGTCATGGTAAAACCTGGCAGATTATTGTTGGAGAAGCCAGTCAGACTGAAAGTTCCAATAGCCTTCAATTACCAGGCTGGTCTGCCAGCCTTGCAGGGGGTGAAGGAGATCAAGAATTTAAATTTAAACCGCTATAAATTATTAAATAGACTTTTTAATGCTGGGATCTGGTATTTAATTTTAAGAGTGCCAGTTGAGGTTTATGCTAGAGATATTTTATATTTTGATTTTGATTTTCAGATTGAAATCTGGATATTCGCATTTCTATTCATAGCTGGACTCTGGGCTGTTATCTCCCAGGAAATATATTTTGATCAAAGCTTAATTGTTGGCCTGGGCTATTTAACCTTAATAGCAGCTGGCTCTGCAGTTGCCTATTATTTAAACTGGAATCTGGAATTCTTTATACCATTAGCAATTCTTTTAACAGTAGTTTCATTAAGACAGGCCTTTTATGGTAATAGAGTAGAATACAGCGAGGATATTCCAAAACTTACATTGATCTATCTATTTTCAATTCTAATAGCATATAATTTTCAGGGGCAGGTATTAATCTGGCAGGTCTTCATTTTCTTTATTTTAATATTAGCTCAGGCTGTTACTATTAAAATAGATAAGAAGCAATTAGGGAAAGGTCTTACTGCCAGTTATGGTCCGATGTTTATATTTTTTATGATTATGATCTTCGCAGCAATAATCTTTGCTATTCCTTTTCAGTTGCCACTATTAGAAGTAGTTAGGACAATTGCCGGACAGGTTTATCAAATTATTCGCCCAGTCTTATACTATGTAACTCTAGGAATATTTTATCTTTTCTATCCGGTAATGCTATTTATCCGCTGGATCTTTTCTAATTTCACTCCAGAAGGCCAGGAAGGTGAAGCTCAGTTTGGGTCTAGAACCCCTGAAGATAGTGCCGACCATTTCCAGGAAATAATTGAAGCTCCGGATATACCACTTGCTGAGATTGTTCTAGTTATTCTTCTTATTATTCTTGGAATTTATATAATTAGAAGATTAACTAGAGGGAAAGCAGATGATGATAACTATATCTCAGAAGAGAGAGAAAGTCTTTCAGCACCAAAGATGTTTATCAATGACTTAGGTCAGCTCTGGAATAAGGTTAAGGCTGGCTTGAGCCGTAAGAAAAAGCCTCAATATAATATGAATCAGCCTTGCCAGGCAGTCCGGTTTTATTATTATGAATTTAGCCAGCTGGCGGCAAAGGACCTTCTAAAAGAGAAGAATTTATCAGCTAGAGATTATAAAGATGAATTGATCTATAATGCTGGATGGCAGCAGGAGAAGCCTGAATTAGATAGTTTAATTACGATCTATGAAAAAGCCAGATATAAAGAAGAAATCGCAACTGAAGAAGTTGAAAAAGCGGCCAGTCTCTGGCAGCAGTTAAAAGAAAAAAGAGAAGCCAGGGCCAAAAATTAAAGAAAGCAGCAGGTAATTTACCTGCTGCTTTCTTTAATGTAATATCATTTTAGTTGATAATTTAAGAACTTTTCTTTTTTAAATCTTCTCTATTTTGCAGAAGTTGATCTTTATACTGGAGCTGATATAAATCATGGTAGATGCCTTCCTGGTCCAGTAATTCTTGATGGTCGCCAATTTCTCGGATTTTACCCTTATGGAGAACGACGATTCTATCAGCATGTTGGATAGTAGATAACCTGTGGGCAATAACAATGGTCGTTCTATTTTCAGTTAATTTATAGAGGGCATCCTGGATTAATAACTCAGTTTCAGTATCGATATTGGCGGTTGCCTCATCAAGGACAAGGATATCCGGGTCATAGGCCAGAGTTCTGGCAAAGGCAATTAGTTGTTTTTCTCCTGCCGAGAAAGTAGAGCCTCTTTCAGTAACTTTGTGAGTATAACCGTTTTTGAGTTTATTAATAAATTTATCAGCATTGACATATTCTGCAGCTTCAACTATTTCCTCCTGGGAGATATCATCCCGGTGGAGGGTTATATTATCAGCAATGGTCCCGGTAAAAAGAAAGACTTCCTGGAGAACTACTCCAATATGCCTTCTCAGCTCGTGGCGGGGATAATTTCTAATATCGATACCATCTATCTTAATGCTGCCTTTCTGGATATCATAAAACCTACTCAATAATTTAATGATTGAAGATTTACCGGCACCAGTAGCACCAACGAGAGCTATAGTCTCACCAGGTTCAATTTCCAAATTAATATCTTTAAGAACCCATTCTTTTCCATCATAGGAGAAGTCTACATCATTAAATTCAATTCGTCCTTCCAATCTATCTGGTAGTTTTACAGGTTCGGCAGAATCTGAAATATCCTCTTCAGTATCGAGAATCTTAAAGATCCGCTCTGAAGAAGCCATGGCAGATTGAAGAATATTATATTTTTCAGTCAGGTCATTGATAGGCTGGAAGAACCGCCTGATATAATCTGTAAAGGCATAAAGAACACCAAATTCCAGGGCAGAGGTAACGACCCGACCACCTCCATACCAGATTAAAATTGCCAGGGCCAGTGAATAGAGTAGATCCATTGATGGCCTAAAAATTGCATAAACAAAAATATGGCGCATGGTTGCATCAAAATATTCATTATTTATCTCTTTAAATTCATTGAGTTTTCTCTGCTGTTGATTAAAAATCTGAATAATTTTCATTCCAGATAGATTTTCTGAAATAGTTGCATTAATTCTAGCCAGCTTAACCCGTACTTTTCTGTAAGCCTCTCTGGCATATTTTCTGAAGAATGCTGCCACAACTATAACTAAAGGCAGAACAGCAAATGTTGATAGAGCCAGTTGGGCATTTAAAGAGAACATTATTATTATAATACCAAGGAGCATAAATAGATCTTTAAAAAGGTTGACTAAAACTCCTGTATACATTTCATTTAGGGTCTCAGTATCATTGGTAACCCTGGTAACAAGTCGGCCGACTGGGTTATTATCAAAATATGATAGAGACATTTTCTGTAAATGGGTAAATACTTCATGGCGCATATTAAAAATTATCCGCTGACTGGTCTTATTTAAAATATAAACCTGCAGATAATTTATGAAGAAACCTACAATCATAATTGATAAAAGAAATAACGCGATTCCAGTTAAACCGGTGTAATCCTGTTCTCTGAAAGTGCTGTATTCTTCGTCAGAGAGCTGAATAAGTCGCCTGGTCTGGCCATTAAATTCAGCATAATAACCTGTTCCATCTTCTCCAACTTCAATATCTGAAGGTGTCCGATGAAAATCTTCCATGATAAAAGACTGGCCATCGGATCTAATAATCTGCCAGCGCTCATGGTCAGGGTATTCATCTTCCAGCAGCCGCTCTCGAACTAGATAGTTGCCTCTAAAATTAACATATTCAACATCTTCCGGCGGAGGTTCGTTCATGGCTACCTGGGCATGATTCATCACATTTATATGCTCATCTATTGCGACCCTGATTAGATAGGGTCTGGCCAGCTCAACTGCTGTAACAAAGAGGAGCAGAACGATACAGAGCAATAAAATTTTCCAGTATGGCTTTGCATACCGGAGTAAGCGTTTCATTAATTTTGAATCATATGCTTTTCCTATTTCTTCTTCTTTACGAAAATCTTTCATTTCTGCACCTCCTTACTGGTTTTCTAATTTTTCTTCTAAAAGCTGTTTCTGGTAGAGATCATAATAGAGGCCTTCATTATCCAGTAGGCTCTCATGATCTCCTTCTTCTATTATATTTCCTTCATCTAATACAAAGATCTTATCGGCATTTTTTATAGTTGAGATTCTATGAGCTATCAAGATCGTTGTTCTTTCAGCCATTATATCTTCTAAATTATTTAAGATTGTCTCTTCTGTTCTAGTATCAACAGCTGAGAGACTATCATCCAAAATTAGAATATCAGGACGCTTAATCAGAGCTCTAGCTAGAGCTACTCTCTGTTGCTGGCCACCAGAAAGGGTTACTCCCCTTTCACCTAAAATTGTATCGAAACCTTCCGGGAAATCAATAATATTATCATAGACTGAGGCTTCTCTGGCCGCCTGTTTGATTAATTCAATATCAGTCTCTGGATCATGGAAGGCGATATTTTTGCCGATAGTAGTTGAAAATAAAAAATTATCCTGGGGCACAAAGGCCGTATTATCTCGAATGGTTTCTAAAGGTACCTTGTTGATATCATGGCCATCAAGATAAAGGCTTTCCCGTTCTGAATTAAATAATCTTAAGATTAACCGGGCAATTGTCGATTTGCCAGAACCGGTTCGGCCGATAAAGGCTACTGTCTGGCCAGATTCAATCTTAAAACTGATATCTTTCAAGATTGGCTTATTTTCATCAGGATAATTAAAAGTTAAATTATCAAACTCAATCTCGCCTTTTAGTTCATCTATCTTATAATTAGTGTCAGGATAGTTATAGACGTCAGGTTCTTCATCGAAAATACTATTTAATCGCTCTAATGAGGCTCTACCTCGCTGGATATGATTGATAACAAAGCCTAAGGCCATCATAGGCCAGGTTAACATTCCGAGATAACTGATAAATGCAACAAAATCACCGAGGGATATAGTCTCCTCAATAACCATTCGGCCTCCAAGCCAGATAACTATTAAAAAACTCATTCCTGAAAAGAACTGAACCAGTGGTCGGAAGAGGCCCCAACTTTTAACAAGGTCAACATTTCGTTCATAATTATTTTCATTACTTTTCTGAAATCTTTCGATCTCCTCACCTTCTCTGGCAAAGGCTTTAACAACTCTAATACCAGAGAAATTTTCCTGGGCCTTATCACTTAAGTTTGAAAAGGCCTCCTGAACTTTCTTGAATTTCTTATGAATTATCTGACCAAACTTTAATGAAATCAATGTTATAAAAGGTAGAGGAATCAATGCAATTAATGTTAGCCTTATATCAATGGTAAAAATAAGAATTGAGACTGTTGCTATGGTCAGTAAGATTGCATCAGCCAGCATTACAACCCCGGGTCCAGTAGCCCGGCGAATTGCATTAATATCATTGGTTGCATGGGCCATCAGATCACCGGTCTTCTGTTGCTGAAAATAATTTGGTGATAATCTCTGGAAATGTTCATAAAGATCATTCCGGAGATTTCTTTCAAGCCTTCTTGCAGTACCATTAATATAAAGTCGCCAGAGGAAACGGAATAAAGCAGTTCCACCTGCAACCAGGACAATCAGACCGGCATAACGGATTAATTCCGAACTGCCAACTAAACCGGCCTGGAGATTATCAGTGAAATCTCTTAAAATCTGGGGGATAATCAACTTTAAGAGATCGACTAAAGCTAGCCAGATTACGCCTAGCAGATATCGTTTTTTATAGCGGAGAAAGAAGCCTTTGAAGTTATGTTCCTGCATAAATATATCAGCCTTTCTTATAATTAATTAAACTTATAATTCATTATATTAATACACTCAATTATATAGATTAAAGATAAGTCGTCGAATCCCTTTTTTTTATTGAAATAAATATTATCAAATTACAAATAAATTTGAAATTAGAAAACAAACATTAATTAATTTGATAAATTTGCAGGAGTTTATTTAAAAATCAAGAAAGTTATTAAGTAAGCAATAATTGTTTGTAATAACGTAAAAAGTTTAAAATAATATTGAAATAAGGAG
>CAYONR010000026.1:7635-13239 GCA_964405365.1 uncultured Halanaerobiaceae bacterium | reverse complement strand
CTGCAACCTTCTCAGGCTCAATTTTACCTGTTGCCAGATAATCTAAAAAGAATAAGGGCCTGGCTCCTTGAACTAAGATATCATTTACTGACATAGCCACTAAATCAATACCAATTGTATCATGGATATCTAGCTCAAATGCCAGCTTCAATTTCGTACCAACCCCATCAGTCCCTGAAACCAGTACAGGTTCCTTTAAAGCTCCAAGTTCAGGTTTATATAATCCGCCGAAACCACCTGGATTATCTATTACCTCTGCAGTAAAAGTTGATTTCACCTCTTGTTTCATCAATTTAACTGCTTTATTGCCGGCATCTATATCAACCCCGGAATCTTTATACGAAATCCCCATTACCTTGCCTCCTCCTGAAAGAAATAATCAACTTTTGAATAATCACCATCAAAACAGGCAGTACAAAAATCAATCTCAGGACTGTTTTTTATAGCCTCACATAAACCTTCCTGGCTCAGATAATGAAGACTATCAGCTTCTATTATTTCAGCTATCTCACTGACTGAATTCTGACTTGCAATAAGTTCTTTTCTTCTTGAGGTATCAAGACCAAAGTAACAGGGATATGATACTGGTGGCGATGATATCACCAGATGAACCTCTGCAGCCCCAGCCTCTTTTATTCTGGCTATTATCTGTTTACTGGTAGTTCCCCGGACAATAGAATCATCGACTAGAATAACCCTTTTACCCTGAATAATTTCTTTAATCGGAGCTAATTTTAGCCGGACCTTTAGATCTCTTATCTGTTGAGTAGGCTGAATAAATGTCCTGCCCATATATCTATTCTTTAAGATTCCTCTGGCATAATCTATTCCTGACTTTTCAGAAAATCCTAAAGCTGCTGCAATTCCAGAATCCGGTACTGGAACTACTATATCTCCATCAATATCAACTTCTTCAGCAAGTTTTCTTCCCATCTCTTTTCTGGCCAGGAGAACATTCTGTCCAGCGATATTACTATCTGGTCTGGCAAAATAAATATATTCAAAAATACAGAGATTAGTTCCATTATGGCCACTATATTTTCTGCTCTTTAAGCCATCCTGGTTGATAACTATAACTTCTCCAGGCTCTACATCTCTTATATATTCAGCCCCAATAATATCAAAGGCACAGGTCTCAGAAGCAATTACATAACTATTATTTAACCTTCCAATTGATAGAGGTCTAAAACCTTTAGGATCTCTTATAGCAATTAGACTGTCTTCAGTCATACCAACAATACTGAAAGCTCCTTTAATCTGATGGAGGCTCTGAACCAAAGCCTCTACAATATCATCTTCAAACGCCCTGGCTACTAAATGAGCAATAACTTCCGTATCCAGCGTTGAATGAAAGATTGAGCCATTTCTTTCAAGATTTTGTCTCAACTCAGGACCATTGGTTAAATTACCATTGTGGGCAAGTGCCAGACTGCCTTTAATGCTATTTACTAAAAGAGGCTGGGCATTTACTAATTTACTTGAGCCGCTGGTAGAATAACGGACATGACCGATTGCCATCTCACCTTTAAGTTCAGAGATTTCAGTTTCATCAAATACATTCTCAACCAGTCCCATACCCTTATGTATATTTATTTCTCCGGCTTTATTAACTGTAATCCCTGCACTTTCCTGGCCTCTATGCTGCAAAGAAATCAATCCAAGATAAGTTAGATCAGAAGCATTATCTTCTCCATCTAAATTATAAATTCCAAAAACTCCACATTCTTCAATCATTTTATCAGCTTCGATGGAATTGCTTCTTCCCATTTAGTTTTCATCTCCTCAATCTCTATATTGATTTGATTATTGATCTTTAGTCTTTCACCTTTAACTTCACCGATTATTTGAAATTCAAGATCATCTCCAATAATTTCTTCAGCCTTATCTTTATCTTCTCTGGCTAAACTAATAACTATTCTACTCTGGGATTCGGAAAAGAGAAGTTCTTCAACTCTTAATTCAGTATCTATTTTGATATCTGCCCCTTTTAGATTGGCAACAGAGCTTTCAAATAATGTAACTGCTAGACCTCCATCTGAGCAATCATGGGCTGACTTAACAATATCTGCTTTAATAAGATTCAAGCAAGTTTCCTGAATCTTTTTCTCTTTCTCTAAATTCAGTTCAGGTATCTTTCCTTTTACAAGACTGTGGATAGATTCAAGATACTGACTCCCCCCTAATTCAGGTTTTGTTTTGCCTAATAATAAAATTAAATCTCCTTCATCTTTGAAGAATTGATCTGTTGCATATTCAAGCTTATCTAAAAGTCCGACCATACCAATTATTGGTGTTGGGTAGACTGCTCCCTCAGGACTTTCATTATATAAGCTGACATTCCCGCCAGTAACAGGAGTATTTAAAACTTCACAGGCTTTTGAAATCCCTGTTATAGATTTTTCAAACTGCCAGAACATTTCCGGGTTCATTGGATTACCAAAATTCAAGCCATCAGTTATTGCCAGTGGCCGGCCTCCAGAACAGGTTATATTTCTAGCTGCTTCTGCAACAGCTATCTCTCCACCTTTTTCAGGATCTAGATAACAATATTTAGAATTACAATCTGTTGTTAATGCCAGGCCTTTATCTTTATTTTTTATTCTTAAAAGAGCAGCATCTGATCCAGGTAAAACTAAAGTATTGGTCTGAACCATATGATCATACTGTTCATAGATATAAGATTTGCTGGCTATGTTCTCAGATGTAATAATGGTTTCTAGTATACTATTATAATCTATATTATCTTTATTAAATAAACTATCAATATCAAAACTCTTTAGCTCATTATAATAATCCGGTTCTCTGCTCTCTCTATTATATTCAGGGGCATCATCTGCTAAAATTCTTGCCGGTACTTCTGCAACTTTTTCGCCTTTATTTAATACTCTTATCTTACCATCATCAGTAACTTCACCAATTACTGCAGCATTTAAATCCCATTTTGAAAAAATCTCTTCAACCAGGTCTTCTTTACCAGCTTCTGGAACAACTAGCATTCTTTCTTGAGATTCTGAGAGAAGCACTTCATATGGAGTCATGCCGTCTTCCCGTTTAGGTACTAAATCGATATCCAGCTCAATTCCAGTCTCTCCTCTGCTGGCCATTTCTGAGGCAGAACTTATTAAACCAGCTGCACCCATATCCTGAATACCAACAAGGCAACCAGTCTTAATCAATTCTAAACTGGCTTCCAGTAATAATTTTTCCATAAAAGGATCTCCAACCTGAACTGCCGGTCTATCTTCCTCTGAATCATCTGTAAGCTCATCCGAGGCAAAGCTGGCTCCCTGGATACCATCTCTACCAGTAGCAGCACCAACGACCATAACTGGATTCCCAACTCCACTAGCAGTAGCAGTAGATATATCATCATGGTCCATAATTCCAACACACATAGCATTGACCAGAGGATTCCCCTGATAACTATTTGAAAAATATGTTTCACCGCCAACAGTTGGAACTCCAATACTATTTCCATAACCAGCGATCCCAGCAATTACTTCTTCAAATAGGTATTTGACATGATCATCATCTAAAAATCCAAATCTTAACGAATCTAACAGGGCAATTGGTCTTGCTCCCATCGTAAAGATATCTCTGATAATACCTCCAACTCCAGTAGCTGCACCCTGATATGGTTCTATAGCCGATGGATGGTTATGACTCTCAATTTTAAATGACAATGCCTGATTATCGCCTATATCAATTATTCCAGCATTTTCTCCTGGCCCCTGCAACACTACTTCACCTTCAGTTGGGAAGTTTCTTAAAACAGCTTTAGAATTTTTATAACTACAATGTTCTGACCACATAACTCCAAACATTCCTAATTCAGTATAATTAGGCTCTCTTCCAAGCAAATCAACAATTTGATTATACTCTGACTCAGTTAACCCCTCTAATTCCCAGGGTTTATTAATTGTTCCCATTAAATAACACCCTCTTTTATTGAACCAATTAATGAATCAAAAATCTTTCTACCATCACTGCTTCCTAGTATTTCTTCTGAGGCTCTTTCTGGATGGGGCATCAAACCAAATACATTTCTCTCTTTATTACAGATTCCAGCTATGTTTTCAACTGAACCATTAGGATTTTCAAACTGATTTAAATATTTTAAAACAATTTGATCATTAGCTTTCAAACTCTCCAAGCCTGCATCATCAACATAAAAATTTCCTTCCTGATGGGCAACTGGAATATTTAAAACCTGATCAATTTCTGATTGCCTGGTATAAGGGGTCCGATTATTTTTCACCTGAAGCTTGACATGTTTACAGACAAACTTTAAATTATCATTGACCTTCATAGCTCCTGGAAGCAGACTTGCTTCCATCAAAATCTGAAAGCCATTGCATATTCCTAAAACAAGACCTCCATCATTAGCAAAATCGATTACAGAATCCATAACCGGTGAAAATCTGGCAATTGCACCAGAACGGAGATAGTCACCATAGGAAAAGCCCCCAGGTAATAAAATCGCATCATAATTATTATCAAATCTATCTTTATGCCAGATCATATCAGTCTCTATACCATATAAATCTTCAACTACATATCTAAGATCCTGATCACAGTTAGAGCCTGGAAAAGTTACAATTCCAAATCGCATTTAAGCCATCTCCTCTATACTAAATATGTAATCTTCAATTACTGGATTAGCAAGTAACCGCTTGCACATCTCATCTACCTGCTCTTTAACCTCGCCTTTATCTTTTAGTTCAGAGATTTTCAGTTCCATATATTTACCAACATTCAAATTGCTAACATTGTCATAACCTAAAGCATCTAATCCAGACTGGACAGCCTGCCCCTGAGGATCAAGAATACTCTCTTTTAACTGAATATTTATCTTAACTAACCATTCCATTATAATTCCCCTCTCCCGGTAATTCTTTTGAGCATTTCTTTATAAGCAGCTTCAACATCTCCTAAATCCCTCCTGAATCTATCTTTATCCAGCTTTTCATTTGTATTACTATCCCAGAACCTACAGGTATCTGGAGATATCTCATCGGCAAGAACTATCTCACCATCTCCTGTATATCCAAACTCTAATTTAAAATCAACTAAATCTATTTCTCTTTCTTTTAGAAATTCTTTTAAAATCAGATTAATCTTAATAGCCAATTCATTAATTTTTTTTAAATCATTTTCAGTTGCCAATTCCAGCAGTTCTATATGAGAATTATTAATTAAAGGGTCACCTAAATCATCATTTTTATAATAATATTCCAGTACCGGTTTATCTAAAACTGTCCCCTCTTCAATGCCAAGTCGCCTGCTTAAACTACCAGCAACTATATTTCTCATTACAACTTCAACAAGTATGATATCAACTTTTTTAACCAGAGAATCACTTGCATTTAACTCTTCAATCAAATGGGTTTTAATCCCCTTTCCTTCTAATAATTCAAAAAAGAAATTGCTAATCTTATTATTTATCTTACCTTTTCCTGAAATCTGCCCCTTCTTTTGACCGTCAAAGGCCGTAGCGTCATCTTTAAAATGTACAATAACCTGATCATCCTGATTTGTATAGAAAATCTGCTTGGCCTTACCTTCATAGATCATTTCTCTTCTTTCCATCTCTATAAAACCTCC
>CAYONR010000026.1:0-7535 GCA_964405365.1 uncultured Halanaerobiaceae bacterium | reverse complement strand
GGAACTCCAATTACAGGAAGATTTGTCACAGCTGCTACCATTCCTGGCAGATGAGCCGCACCTCCAGCTCCTGCTATAATAACATCTAAGCCCTTTTCTTCTGCAGTTTCTGCATATTTATATAATCTATCTGGTGTGCGATGAGCTGAAACAACTGTCAATTCATATTCTAACTCAAACTGATCAAATATTTCTGCTGCCTCTTTCATTACTGGCAGATCAGAATCACTACCCATAATAATTCCTACTTCAGGCTTCATAAAATTTGACCTCCTTTAATTTCAATTAGCTGGCTGGCTTTTAAAGCCTGTTCAGCAGCTTTAGCTAAACTATCTGCTGTTACAGTTAGATGCCCCATTTTACGGCCAGGCCTGGAAATAGTCTTTTGATATATATGAACCTTAACTCCTTCTACTGCTAGAGCCTGTTCAAGTCCAATGATCTCTGCTTTTCCTTCTTTCCCACTTCCTAAAATATTGCGCATTACTGCAGGTCTCAGTAAACTAGCATCTCCTAGCGGCAGGGATGTAATTGCCCTGATATGCTGTTCAAATTGAGAGGTTACACAGCCTTCAATTGTATAATGCCCTGAATTGTGTGGTCTAGGAGCAATTTCGTTTACTAAAAGCTGATCAGCTTCTGTCACAAACATTTCAACACAGAAAATTCCTATTCCTTCAAAAACCTCCAGCACCTCTTTGGCTAAACCTTCAGCTTCTTTTTTTAATTCAGCTGAAATCTCCGCCGGAACCTTTGTTTCATAAAGTATATTATCTCGATGATCGTTTTCTCCAATTGGATAAACTTTCATCTCTCCAGTTAAACCACGGGCTGCAATAATAGAGATTTCTTTTTTAAAAGGAATATATTTTTCGATCATTACTGGAGTCTTTCCTGCACCTAGCTCTGTAAAAGCTTTTTCAACTTCAGCTTCACTATCAATAACCAGGTTGCCTTTCCCATCATAGCCACCTGTACAGCTTTTTAACATTAAGGGATAGCAAAACTCTTCAGCAGCTTCCTGAATATCTTCAGGTCCAGTTACTTTAATAAAATCAGGTACAGCTATTTGGTTCTGTTTCAACATTGTTTTTTGATGATATTTATTCTGAATAATCTCTAAGCTACGGGCTGTAGGGTAAATCTTATAACCCTCAGTTTCTAATTCTTTTAAAACATCAACACCTATATGTTCAAATTCATAAGTTATTAAATCAGATTTTTGAGCTAGATCTCTAATTGCCATTCTATCATCAAAATCAGCAACTATATGTTCATCAGCAATACTGTCTGCCGGGCAGGATTGCGTTGGATCCAAAATCGTTACATAAAAGCCTAATTTCTTGGCTTCTAAAATCATCATCTTACCAAGCTGACCTCCGCCAATAATTCCAATTTTCTGCCTGGTTTTATTGTTATATTTCAAATAATAACCTCCTGATTAAATGAATTTAAGTTTATCTTTAAAGCGCTTTGTGGCCAATATCTTTTCTAATATGAAAGTCCTCAAAATGAATTTTTTCTACACTGGCATATGCTTTATCAATCACTTCTTTAAAACTATTTCCTAAAGCAGTCACTGCCAGGACTCGACCTCCATCAGTCAACAGTTTAGCTTCTTCAAAGCTGGTACCTGCCTGAAAAACAATTATATCTTCAGACCCTTCTGCTTCCTGAATTCCTTTAATTTCTCTGCCCTTTTCATATTCAACAGGATAGCCACCAGAAGCCATTACCACGCAGAGAGCCTTTTTATTCTTCCAGCTGATTTCAATTTGGTCAAGCTCTTCTTTTATTACTGCCTCCATGATATCTACAAGATCTGTGTCTAAAAGAGGAAGTACAACCTGTGCTTCTGGATCTCCAAAACGAACATTATATTCAAGAACTTTCGCTTCATTACCAGTTATCATTAAGCCAAAATAGATAATTCCTTTAAAATTTATTCCTTCAGTCTTCAGAGCCTGTAATGTCGGTTCTATGATAGTCTTTTTAATTTTAGGTTCAATACTACTATTTACAACTGGAGCTGGAGCATATGCCCCCATACCGCCTGTATTCGGGCCATTACCTCCATCATAAGCAGCCTTATGATCCTGAGCTGCAGGCATAGTTTTTATACTCTTACCATCACAAAAAGCTAAAATCGTAGCTTCTTCACCTTCTAAGTACTCTTCTATGATAATTTCAGAACCAGCCTTACCAAATTTTTTATCTATCATAATCGTATCAATAGCAGTCAATGCTTCTTCTTCAGTCATAGCTACAGTGACACCTTTGCCTGCTGCCAGACCATCCGCCTTAACAACTAAAGGTAAAGTTTCAGATTTAATATAATCTATTGCCCTTTCAGGATCCTTAAAACTTTCATATTTTGCCGTTGGTATTTTATGCTTTTTCAAAAATTTCTTTGAATAAATTTTACTGCTTTCCAATTTAGCTGCATTTTTCCCAGGACCAAAAATCTTTAATTCATTACTCTTAAACAAATCTACTATTCCTTCTGCCAGAGGTACTTCTGGACCTACTACTGTTAGGTCAATTTTTTCTTTTAAAGCAAATTCATTTAATGCTAACAAATTATCCGCATTAAAATTCAAATTAATACCATATTCTGCTGTTCCTGCATTACCTGGAGCTATAAATAATTTATCTACTCGACTACTTTGAGATAATTTCCAGGCCAGTGCTGACTCTCTTCCTCCACCACCAATAAGAAGAATTTTCAATATACCACCCCTGTCATAATTTACCCCATTAACAAACAAAAATAGCCCAGGTCAGGAAGGCTCTACAATTATGAGTAGAACCTCCCCGCCTGGGCTTTTATCCCTTCGGTGTAATATAATATATATCTGTACCGCTTGGACCAGCCATAGATAGACATACTTATCCTATATTCTATATATGCGGAAACCTAGGTACACTTCCCCCATAGTCAGACCGTTTACGGCAGCCTGGTAGAGACTTGTGAGCCATATTCTCACCGTTATATGAGGTACAAATTTTATTCAATTTTATATTTACATTTTAACAGATGGTTTTTATTAAGTCAAGAATTTCAATTTATTATTTCTATTTTGAAGGAGAATTACGATTCTTATTGAATAATTGATTAACAGAAATAAGAGGAGGTAAATATAATGAGTATTGGACTATTAACTGATAGTACAGCTGACTTACCTGATGAATTTTACAAGCAATATGATATTGAAGTTATTCCATTATCAGTAAACTTTGGAGATGATACTTTTATTGATGGCAAAGAAATAAATTCTAAAGAATTTTTCCAAAAATTAGATCAATATAATCAACAACCAACTACATCAATGCCTTCTGTTGGAAATTTCATAGAAAAATATAAAAAAATAAGTCAAAAATATGACCAAATTATCTCTATCCATTTATCAGGAAATTTAAGTGGAACTCTAAACTCTGCAAAATTGGCTGCCCGGGAATGTTCAGATATTAATATTTATCCAGTAGATTCAAAGTCTATCTCTTTAGGACTTGGATTTCAAGTTCTATATGCAGCAAAACTAATAGAAGCTGGTAAAGATGTTTCAGAAATCAAAAACAAGCTTACAAAAGCCAGAAATAATCTTCTTCTCTACTTTACAGTTAATGATCTCACCTACATGAAAGAAGGAGGTAGAATAGGGAAAGCTCAAGCATTCCTGGGAAGTATTTTAAATATAAATCCGGTAATTTCAATTAGTACAGAAACTGGAGAGGTTGAACCTTTAGATAAAGTAAGAGGTGAGAAACGGACTTTTCGAAAGATGATTGAAATTGCAGAAGATAAAATAACCAATAAAAACAAAGCCTGGATTGGCTTTGCCCATGGAGATAGAAAAAAAGATATGCTTAAATACAAAAGTAAATTGCTAAATAAAATTAATTCAAATTATAATATAGATACAGAAATATACGAAACAAAAATAAGCCCAACACTTGGAAGTCATGTTGGGCCATCAGTCTATGCAGGCTTCATAATGACAGGTATTGATTTAAGTTAAATTCATTAATTATTCTCAGTAGAGATTATTCTGCCTCTAATATTGATATTCTTCTGATCATTAATCCAACCGGTCAGGCTTCTTAATCTATATCTATCAGATAGATTTTTATCGCTTAATTCAATACCAAATCTTATAGCTGTTGTATTGTTATGATATCTTGAACCAGTAAAATTTATACCAATATCACTTAAAGGGTAATAAAATTCAATCTGCTGAGAAAAATCTATAAAGTTTTCATTTTCGTAAAATCTACTAATGTTTCTTAGAAGAATCGTAAAATTTTCGAACTTACGAATATACTCAATATCTAAATCTCTATAAAAATTGGCATCTTCAACCCAGAGATCTATAAAACTAAATCTAATACCTGCCTGCTGATTATAGTTAATGTCATATAATAAATAACTACTTAAACTAAAACTATTCAGCTTATCAAGACCAGTTATACTGGAACTAAAACTCAACTCTATATCAGGAGGCGTTATAGGTTCAGTAAAATAAATACTCGTATTAAGATTTAAAGCTGGTTTCCAATTATCAAAGGACGGGCCAAAAACTATATCCAACACGACACCCTCTTGAATCGGATTTTTAGTTCCTAAATATATAGATGTAGATAAGTTATCATCATAACCAATATTAAAATCAAAAAAGCTTAGTCTTTCCTGTCTATTTGCAGTCTCCCATAACTCTACTCTATCAAGATGTTCTTTAAAATCCTGTCTATCTGGATATTTTTCAATTAAGTCTTCAAGAATTATAATAGCTTCTGAATAATCACCCTGCCAACTAATAAGCAATGCTTTATAAAAAATATGATCTGGATACCCTGTTAAATCATCTTGCTCAAGTTTTTCAAGTGCTAAATCATACTGTTCATTTGAAATGAATTCTTGAATTGTCTCTAATTCAATAATATCATTTGCTTCTACTTGAACTGAAACAATCAATAAAACCAATAATATAATTATTATTTTAGACTTCATAAAAATATTTCCTCCTATTATCATACTTAAAAATTCAAATAACTCACGGTAATATCTATAATCACAGTTTTAGCAGTTCAATGGATTAAACATTATTTTACTCAAGAAATGACTTAAGTAACTTAGTCTGTCCAACAATTTCATATTCACCTAAAGCAGCAGGAATTAAAATAGTTTCACCTTTTCTAACTTTCATTTTTCCATCATTATAATTTATTGTAACCTCACTACCTAAATTCATATAAATATAAAATCTTTTATTCTTAGTATCTGCTTTATATCGCTTATAAATTTCAACTGTCCTGATATTAAAATATTCAGTATTAATTAATTCTGTCAATTTATAATTTGTATTTTTTACTATTATCTTTTCAGCTTTTATAGGGTTATTTCTATTAAAATCTATTACATCCAGGGCTTTATTAATATGTAAATCCCTTGAATTGCCTTTATCGTCAACTCTATCCCAGTCATAAACTCTATAAGTTGTATCTGAGTTCTGCTGAATTTCAGCAATCATTATGCCTTTACCAATAGCATGAACTGTTCCAGCTGGGATATAAAAAAAATCACCTGTTTTGACTTCAACTTCATTTAACAATTTATTAATAGAAGAATTTTTTATAGCTTCTTTAAATTGTTCTTTATTAATATTCTCTTGTAATCCATAAATTATTTTAGCACCTGGTTCTGCATTTAAAATATACCAGAGCTCAGTCTTCCCTGATTCTCCATCTTCAAATCTAGAAGCATACTGATCATCTGGATGTACCTGCACTGATAAATTATCCTGTGCATCTATCAATTTAATCAATAAAGGAAATTTTTTATGATATTCATCTACTGCTTTCTCACCTAAAACTTTCTGGTCCTGCTCAGTAACTAATTCCTGGATAGTCATACTTTTATAAGTTCCATTTTTTATAATAGATTCGCCATTTTCATGAGAAGCAATCTCCCAACTTTCGCCTACTGATTCCTCATGAATATTCTTATTAAAAATCCTCTTTAAATTTCTTCCGCCCCAGATCTTATTTTTATAAATAGGCTCAAATTTTAATGGATACATTAGCAACCCCCCTGATCATAAGTTAAATATACAACAGATTTTTTTCTATTTTAATTATACTATATAAAACAGATATATGTAAAAAATAATTATGGGGGTATTAATTGTATGTATGATATTGAAGATGGAAAAATCATCTTAAATCATGGTTCAATCAATGAAGGTTTAGTTGCCATAGCAAGTGGAAAAGGGGGAGTAGGTAAATCTACAGTTACTGTTAATTTAGCTACAGCTCTCCAGAAAAGAGGAAAAAAAGTCGGTATTGTTGATGCAGACATTTATGGATTTAGCGTTCCAGGTATACTTGGTCTAGAAGATAAACCGAGGGCAAGAAGTGAGGAAGAAATCTATCCTCCTGATAAAAATGGAATTAAGGTAATGTCGATGGCTTCTTTTGTTGAGGACAAAGGTGATGCTGTTATCTGGAGAGCTCCACTATTACAGGGAGCCCTGCAACAGTTTATAGAAGATGTATACTGGGGTGAGCTTGATTATCTCTTATTTGATCTTCCTCCTGGAACAGGAGATATGCCTTTAAATATTATGCAACAATTTTCTGATGCTTCGCTACTTCTAGTTACAACACCACAAATAACGGCAACCAGTGTAGCTGGTAGAGTTGGCCAACTGGCAGATAAATTAGACTTAGATATTTTAGGACTGGTTAGTAACATGGCCTATTACAAATGTTCAGATTGTGGACACAAAGACTACATTTTTGGAAAAGATGGTAGTAAGGAATTAGCAAACCAGTTAGGAATAGAACTCCTTGGAGAAATTCCACTAATATCTGAGATCAGAAAAGCAAGTGATGAAGGAAATCCAATCCTATTTAATGATAATGATTTTGAAAATGATCTGGCCAATTCATATTTAAATATCGCCGATGGAGTTATTAAAAATATAAAAGACTTTAAAGTATAAATATTAAATGCGCCAGCAAATAACCTGGCGCATTAATTATCTAAATTACTGGTATCCAGATTTCAAATTTTTCTTCTTCCCTTATTCCTGGACAGGATGAGTATTTTTCTATTTCAGGATTTTTTGTATGCTGATAACCAACTGATGGCAACCATTCATTATAAATTCTTTTATATAATTTTATCATCTTATCTGGTAATTTGCCTTTATCTTTAAATACAGCCCAACTTGAAGCTGGAATAGTAACTTTTTTTATACCTTCAATTCCTAAACTTGTCTCCGGTTTTTCAATTCCAATCATATATTTGATTCTCCCTGTTTCTCTATCTCGCCCAAAATTAAGCCCCATAACTCCTAATTCTGATCGATGTTTTGATAACAATGAACAATAACTAGTTTCAAAACTTTCATCCCAAAAATCTAGTATGTCTTGAAATTGCTGCTCTCTTTTCTCGCTGGTTTCAATCATTTTTCCTACTACAATAAAATTTCCTTTTTTTATTATATCATACTCCATACTCATCACCTCTTTTT
>CAYONR010000025.1:0-13323 GCA_964405365.1 uncultured Halanaerobiaceae bacterium | reverse complement strand
GAAAAAATAGTTAATAAAAAGTTAACTGAGGTGGTTTGATGAAATGCCCATATTGTTCAAATTTAAATAGTAGAGTAATAGATTCAAGAACTACTGAAAATAATACTACAATTAGACGTAGAAGAGAATGCTTGGAATGTCAAGAAAGGTTTACCACTTATGAAAGATATGAAAAGTTACCATTAATGGTTAGGAAAAAAGATGGTACAAGAGAAATGTTTGCTGAAGATAAGATTTTAGCAGGATTATATAAAGCATGTGAAAAGAGATCAATTTCTCCTGAGAAATTAAATCAACTAGTAGTTGAAGTGAAAAAAGAATTACAAAATAAAATGGATGAAGAAGTAACCAGTGATGAAATTGGAAAACTAGTCATGAAAAAATTAAAAGATTTAGATCAGGTCGCTTATGTGAGGTTTGCTTCTGTCTATAGACAGTTTAGAGATGTAGAAACTTTTAAAAAAGAGTTAGATAGATTATTAGAAGACGAATAAATGGAGGAAGAGTTACTATATTTAAGTTAAAAAAATTAAAAGATTATAAATATCTAGAAAAAAAGATAGAAAATTATCGGCTTTTATTTACCTTAAAAGATTATAATGTTGAACCACTAATGGAAGCAATAAATAGCTCAGAGAGATCGATTATTAAAACAAATCAGATTCATAGCAGTATTGTTTTTTACTGTGAGAATAATAATTTAAAAACTAAAGATCTTTTAATAAAAGCAGACGGAGTTATTTCTAAAGATTCTAATCTAATTATAAGGTCAATACATGCAGATTGTCTTCCTATTTATTTTATTGATTCTAAAAATGATGTGTTTGGTCTTATTCATTCAGGCTGGAAGGGAACTTTAAAAAAAATTGCTAGAAAGACATTAAATGATATGATAAAGCTTCATAAACTTAATCCTTATAACATTAAAGCTGTTATCGGGCCTGGAATTGATTATAAAAATTACCAAGTTGGAAATGAAATCTTCTTAAAATTCAAAAGTAAATGGAATCTTGATTTAGATTTCTTTAAACCTGATAAGGAAAATAATAAGTACCTCCTGGACCTAAAAGAAGCTAATAAGAAATTATTGATTAATTCAGGTATGCTTCCAGAAAATATTTTTGTCAGTAAATTATCAACATATGAATCTCCAAAACTTTTTCACTCATATCGCCGTGATGGAGACTCTGCTGGTAGAATGGCTGCAATTATTTATAAAGTTAGGAGTAATCCTTGATGAAATCAAAGAAAAAAAAGTGGATACTCTTGATATTAGTAATGATAGTGATTGGAATGATTATAGCTTATTATAATCAGAAACCAAAATTTGAGTCTGCATTATATGGGGAAGTAGTAGATAGTGTAGAATCTGAAGCACTAATTATAAGAGATGAAAAAGTTGTTTTAAGTGATAGTAATGGTATTTTATCACTATCTTTTAAAGAAGGTGAGAGAGCAGCAAGTGGTCAGGAAATTATAAAAGTTAATAATCAAAATGTTTACGACACTTATTATGCTGAAGAATCAGGTTTAATTAGTTATGGTTTCGATGGATTGGAAGATGAATTTGATTTTGATAATTTAGATCAATATTCAGTTGTAAAATATAAAGATTTAGAAATAAATTATGTCCATTTAGTTGAAGGGAAAGAGATAAGTGTTGGTCAGCCTGTATATAGAATAGTTAATAACAGTAAAGCGTATTTTGTGTTTGTTTTAAATAATTCAGAGGCAAATGATTATAATACTAGAGAAAAAGTTTTTCTAAATGAGATTAATTCAAAAGGAAAATATATTGAAGGTAGAGTTAGTAATAAAATTAGTAATTCAGAAAGCACAGTATTATTTATTGAGGTTAATAAATTTAAAGATGATTGGCTTAATAGAAGGTTTATAAATTTTGAGTTAATAAATAATATTTACCGAGGATTAGTTATACCAAGATCGTCTGTTTTTAATACAGCTGATGGACGAGGTGCTTTAGTAGAAAATAATCGTGGAATTATTGAATTTAGAAATTT
Source organism: uncultured Halanaerobiaceae bacterium (assembly GCA_964405365.1). Classification (GTDB taxonomy): domain Bacteria; phylum Bacillota; class Halanaerobiia; order Halanaerobiales; family Halarsenatibacteraceae; genus Halonatronomonas. The sequence continues at coordinate 11,302 of CAYONR010000025.1, read as the reverse complement.
GGATATTATTGGTGGTAATTCTAAAGAATTAGTTGTTGAAGGTTTAAATCTTGGCGATAAAATTATTGTTAATCCTGAAGATTTGAATTATGGTAGAGGTGGTTAAAATGATTGGTAATTTAGAAAACGAATCTGTAGAAGATGATATTTTAAAAAATTATAAAAAAGTTATTAATAAAATTAAATCTGCAGCTAAAAATTCAGGAAGAGATGTTAAAAATATTAAGGTTTTACCTGTAAGTAAAAATCAAGATATAACTCAAATTAATAAATTTAAAGAGTTTGGTATAAAAAGCTTTGGAGAGAGTAGAGTTCAAGAACTTTTAGATAAAGAAGAAGAATGTCCAGGTCTATTTAACTGGCATTTTATTGGTCATTTACAGAGAAATAAAGTTAAATACCTAGCAAGACTGGAAAATTGTAATTTAATTCATTCTCTTGATAGCCCAAGGTTAGCAAAAGAAATAAATAAAAGAGCTAAAAAAAATAATAGAATTATGCCAGTTTTAGTTCAAATTAATATAGCTGGAGATGAAAATAAATATGGTTTTTCAAAAAATAATTTTAAGGATATAATATCAGACTTGTGGAAACTTGATAATTTAAATATTAGAGGTTTAATGACTATTCTTCCTCATTTTGAAGATCCTGAAAAAACAAGACCTTATTTTAGAGAATTAAAAGAGTTAAAAGAAGAATTAAATTCAGAAGGTTATGATTTGACTGAGTTGTCAATGGGAATGACAAATGACTTTGAAATTGCTGTAGAAGAAGGAGCTACTTATGTTAGAATTGGTAGAGAAATTTTTGGAGAAAGAGAGTATGATTAATAATTTAAAAAGCAGGTGATTATAATGACAGAAGAGAGCATCTGGAAAAAATTATTAGGTTTTTTTGGTTTTGCAGAAGATAATATTGACGAATTTAATGATGAGTATAATGAAATCGAAGAAGAAGGAAATAAAGAAATTAAAAAGAAAAACGCTAAAGATAATAAGGTGATTAAGTTAAGCAGGACTAAAGATATTCAGATGATAGTTCATAACCCGGATTCTTTTAACGATGTTAGAGAGATTGTTGATGATTTAAAAGAGTCAAAGGCTGTGATTTTGAATTTAGAAGAACGAGATAGAGTTCTGGCAAGAAGGTTTATTGATTTTTTAAGTGGCTCTGTTTATGCACTTAATGGTAATACTCAAAAAATTGGTACAGGTGTTTTTATATTTACACCACCAGGTATAGATGTTGATGCTAGAGCAATTGAAAATGCTATAAAAAATGAATTTGTTAATGATTAAATGGATGGAGGTAATAGACTTTGCTATTAATAAGAACAGTGGACACATTTTTTAATATATTATATTTTCTAATATTAATCCGGGTATTATTATCCTGGTTTGGTAGAGGTATTCAATATAATTCTAGTTTTAGAGGAGCAATTAACTTTATATATAGTGTAACAGAACCTATATTAAGGCCTATAAGACAGGTTTTACCTACTAGTAATATGGGAATTGATTTTTCTCCATTAATTGCTTTCTTTTTACTAAGGATTGCAAGAAGCATTTTGATAAGTCTGTTTTACGGTTTGATTTAGTAAAGGGGCATGAAAAAATGGAAAATAATAATATGTTATCTTTTCTTAATGATCAAGATGATTTAGATTTTGGTGAAAGATTATTAGATAAGGTGGATTTAGTTAAAGAAAGAAATCAAAAAGTGGTTACTAAGTTCCTTAACCCACATCAACAAAATATTGCTAAAAATATATTAGAGCAGGTTTCAGAAATTAATTATAAAGTTGATGGGGGATTTAAAAGGTCGGAAAGAAAAAGAGTATTAATTTTCCCAGATTATTTATTTCCGGATCATCAGATAGTGCCTTTGTCTTTTTATGAAATAGAAGGTAACTTTGATTTTGTAAATATATCTCACAGAGATTTTTTAGGCGCATTACTTGGTTTGGGTATTAAAAGAGATTATGTAGGCGATATAATTGTGCTTGAGAATTCAGCCCAAATAATTATAGCTTCAGAGATAAAAGATGAGATTGAATTAAATTTAAGCCATGTTAATGAAGTTCCTATTAATCTTAAAAAAATTGATAAAGAAGAAATTAAGTTTAAACCTAAGAATCATAAAGAAATATTAGCAACCGTGGCTTCTATGAGACTTGATGCTATTGTTAGTGCCGGTTTTGGTGAATCTAGAAGTAGAAGCTCTCAATATATCACTTCTGGAAAAATCAAATTAAATTGGAAAGAAGTTAATAATGTTTCGGCAGAAGTAGAAGTCGAGGATATGATTTCTTTTAAAGGCAGAGGCAGATTATTTGTAGCTGAAAAAAGAGGCAGGTCCAATCGTGATAGAATTAAATTAAAGTTAGAAAGAATAACTTAATAGGAGGGTAAATATATGAAGTTTTCTCCTTTAGATATTTATAATAAGGAGTTCAAGAAATCTGCATTTGGTTATAATTCTAATGAGGTAGATGAATTTTTAGATGAAGTAGGTCTTGCGTATGAAAGATTACTTAAAGATTATAGTTCTCTTGAAGATGAAAAAGAGCGTTTAGAAGAAAAGTTAGAGAGTTATAAAAGTATCCAGGATAAATTAGAAGGAACATTAGAAAGTGTTCAAGAGACTGTAAGAGAGCAGACAAAACATGCTCAAAAAGAAGCTAAAAATATTATTAAAGAGGCAGAATTAGAGGCAGAACAAATTCGTCAGAGAGCTAAAGATGAGATTCAAACTGAAAGAAATAAATTAGAAAATTTAAAAGAAAAAAGAGAATTGTTTAAAATTAGATTTAGATCATTATTAGAGAACTATATGGAAATTATTGATGAAGAGAAATTTGATAGGAATATTGAAATTGAAGAAGAAATAGTAAATGAAGATATAGAAGATAAGAATAATATTGAGAATGAAAAAGAATTTATTGAATCAAAAGAAGAACAGGAACTTGAAGAAAATGGTTCATTAGAAGAAAAACGCAATGAAGAATTAGATGAAACAAGGTTGAATAATTAAAGATGAGTAAAGTAAAGTTAAATAATTTGTTAAAAAATATTCTAAATAAAAAAATTAATAGTTATAATAAGGGTAAAGTTGCTAGTTATATACCAGCTCTAAAAAAAGTGCGACCTAACCTGGCTGCAGCAGTTATTCTCGATATGTCTGGAGATGTATATAAGGCCGGCGATTGGAACCATAAATTTACTATTCAGAGTATCTCTAAACCATTAGTACTTGCTTTAGCAATAATGGATTTAGGGGAAGAAACTGTTTTTAAAAGAGTCGGTGTTGAACCAACCGGTGAAGAGTTTAATTCTATTAGTAAATTGGTTGGACATCCTAAACCATTTAATCCTATGATAAATGCAGGTGCTATTGCGGTCACTTCTTTAATAAGAGAAAAAAAATCAGATGATTCCTTTGATTTTCTTTTAGATTTTTTAAAAAAGATGACTGGAAATGAAAGTTTAGAGCTTAATGAAGAGGTCTATAAATCTGAAAAATTGACTGCAGATAGAAATCGTTCTTTAGCTTATTTTCTAAAGGATAATAGAATAATAAGAGGCGATGTTGAAGAATCACTTGATTTATATTTTAAACAATGTTCATTAAAAGTAGATACTAAAGATATTGCTCGGGCTTCTGCTATTCTTGCTAATAATGGTTATGATCCTATCGATGGAAAGAGGGTTTTACCTAAAGAAGTTGCTTCTTTAGTAAGATCTTTAATGTTAACATGTGGAATGTATGACAAGTCAGGAAGCTTTGCTATTGATGTTGGTATTCCTGCAAAAAGTGGAGTATCAGGTGGGATTTTTGCACCTGTAAAGAATAGATTTGGGATTGCTGTATATGGACCGTCTTTAGATAATTCTGGTAATAGTGTAGTCGGAATGAATATATTAAGAAGCCTTTCAGAAGAATTAAATTTACATATGATATAGAATTTTAGGTGATTATAATGCAGGGAAGTAAAAGAATTTTTTTGTTTATATTATTATTAGCCATAATATTATCATTATCTGCTTGTACTAGAATTAGTAGTGATAATATTAATGATGCTTCTGAAGTATTTTCAAAGAATAATATGCCAGTTAGTTTTTTAAATAAAGTATCAGAAGCTGAAGCAATTGTTATTGGTCAGTACAAAGGTATTAAAGAACACCAGGATTTGTTGGCAGATCTAACAATTCATCAACATAAAAATAGTAATATTGATATAGTTGTTTTAGGTTCTCGCCATGCATATAGTTGGATTTTCAATTCATATGTAAAAGGTGAACTAAACTCTGATTTATTTGTAGAGGAAGTAACTTCTGATTGGGTAATATTTTTAAGTAGAATTAGAGAATATAATAAAGATTTGTCTGATAATAATAAAATATCTGTAAAAACAGGTGATATTAATTCTCAAGAAGATCAATTTGTTAGCTCTTTACAGTATATGAGGCAGCAACTTCCAGAAAGAGATACAGTTAATAGATTATTAAATAGAATAATTTCAGCTGCAGATAGAACAGAAGTTTTAATAGAGTTCAAAAATATATTATCAAATAATAGTTCTAATTTCAGTCAAAGTTGGGGATCTGATTGGAATAAAATTTTGATAGAAATGATAGAAGTTGAAATTGTAAGTACTGAAATTAGAGAGATGTGGGATTTAGATTATACAGAAGCTCATATATTAAGAGAAGATTTAATTAAAGAATTAGCAGAAAAAAGACTTGAAAACAACAATAATATTATCTTTAATTATAGTTTTTATCAAGCTCAAAAGAATCATTATTTAGGCACTAGAAAAGAATGGCTGGCGGGTTATTTAAACAGTGAGGATTCGTCTATTGAAACTAGTTATAGTTTCTTATTCATTCCTATGTCTGGTCAAATATTTGATGGTGAAGATGGGATTATGGATATTGATATTAGTATTGAAGAAGATAATGGTCTTTTTAAAAGAACAGTAGATTTAATTGGTTCAGATAAACAAATTTATATTGACTTTCACTTTGATCAATTTAAAAATAAAAAAGATGATTTAAACTTATATTATCAGAAAATTGAAGCAGTTCCATATAATATTTTTGATGGAGCAATTTTGATGCCGAAAGCTTCTTTAATTAATTATTAAGTATTATTAAGGAGATGTGAATATGTGCCCTAAAGATAATAAATATGTAAAGATTTTAGAGTTTGATAACGAGTTTGAAGCAGGTTTAATAAAATCTGAATTAGATAAAGAAGATATACCATACGAAATCATTAGTAACTATGATTACGGTTTTGATGGCATTTATCAGTTTCAGCATGGTTGGGGATTTTTGAAAGCTCCCAAGAATTATGCAGATGAAATAATGAAAATTCATTCGGATTTAAAAGAAGATGATTAATAAAATAGTTTTATTAGGATTTTTAATTATATTAGATCAGGTTACTAAAATTTATGTTGATAGTATTTTAATTTTAGGAGAAAGTCGACCTGTTATTGAAGGCATATTTCATATCACTTATGTGAGGAATACAGGAATATCTTTTGGTTTATTATCTGATAATACTGTGCTAATATTAATTATACAATTTTTGATTTTATTATTGTTATTTTATTTAAAAGTTCAAGTTTTTCCCGATAATTTTTATGTGGATTTATGTTTTGTTTTTATTTTTGCTGGTGCTATTGGTAATGTAATAGATAGATTAATTCATGGTTATGTTATTGATTTTTTTGATTTTCAGATATGGCCTGTATTTAATTTTGCGGATATATATATTGTTTTAGGAGTTTTGGCTTTAATTTTATTTATTTTTAAATCAGAAAAATTATGATTTAGGAGTGTGGGTTTTGAAAAAAGAAATAACATTAATAAGTGATAGAAATAATATTAGAATAGATAAATATTTAGCTAATGAAATAGATTTCTCTAGATCTTTTATTCAAAAATTAATTGGAGATAAGTTAGTTTTAGTTAATGGTAAAGTTATTGAAAAAGACTCTTATGAAATTAAAAAAAATGATAATATTATAGTAAGAGTTCCAGAATTAGAAAGCTTAGATTTAAAGCCTGTTGATCTTGATTTAGAGATTTTGTTTGAAGATGAATACCTTGCTATTATTAATAAACCCCCATATTTAGCTGTTCATCCTGCTTCTACATATGAAGGGGACACTTTGGTTGAAGGATTATTATTTCAATTGAACAATTTATCAGGAATTGGGGGTAAAAAAAGACCAGGAATTATTCATAGATTAGATAAGGATACTACAGGGGCTATTGTAATTGCTAAATCTGATAAGGTTCATAGGAAATTATCTAATCAGTTTAAACAAAGAGATGTAAAAAAAGTATATAGAGCAATTGTGAAAGGAATTCCTAACCATGTAAAAGCTAAGATAGAGGCTCCGATTGGTAGGGATCCTAAAGACAGAAAAAAAATGGCAGTAGTTAAAAGAAATAGTAAGAAGGCTATTTCAATATATGAGATAATTTCTACATATCAAGGTTACTCTGAACTAGAGATTGAAATTTTAACTGGTCGAACCCATCAGATAAGAGCACATTTAGAATTTTTGGAACACCCTATTATAGGCGATAATAAATATGGTGGTAAAGTTAATTTGCCTGTAAATGTTCCAAGACAGATGCTTCACGCAAATAGACTAAAATTCAATCATCCAGAAACAAACGAAATTATTGATATAATTGCTCCAGTTTTTAATGATTATGAAGTTGTTTTGAATTATCTTAAAAAACAATCGAATTAGGAGGCAATCTTAATGATTTTAGGTATTGATATAGGTGGAAGTACAACAGATATTGTAGGATTTCAAAATGAAGAAATGGTTGGTAATTTAACTGTAGAAGCAAGTGATCCTTTAACTTCTGCTACAGGAGCATTAGGTAGTTTTTTGGAGAGAGAGAATTTAAACCTGAGTGATATTAAACAAATAGCAGTAACCGGGGTAGGTTCTTCATATGTAAAAAGGGATTTATTTGGAATTAAAACAGTAAAAATACCTGAATTTGAGGCCATAGGCTCAGGAGGAGCTTATTTAACTGGAGTAGAAAGAGCTGTTATTGTTAGTATGGGTACCGGAACGGCTATAGTTTTTAATGATAATGGCAATATTACTCATTTAGGAGGTACAGGTGTAGGTGGTGGTACAATTATTGGTTTAGGAAATGCAATTTTAAATAGTTCAGATTATCAAGATATTGTTAATATGGCTGATGCAGGAAGTTTGCAAAATGTTGATTTAAGGATAAAAGATATTTCCCTTGATCAGATAGGTGAATTAAAACCTGATATTACTGCTTCTAATTTTGGTAAATTAAATAATAAACCATCAAGATCTGATTACGCACTTGGAATAATAAATCTAGTTTTTCAAACTGCAGGTATGCTTTCAGTTTTTGCAGCTCAGATTAGAGATTGTGAGGATATTGTAATTACAGGAAAATTATCGAGTATGTCTATCGGTCAGGATGTATTAAAAAAGCTTAAAAAGACTAAATTATTTTCTGTTAATTTTTATTTTCCAGATAAGGCAGAGTATTCTACAGCAATTGGAGCAGCAATTTCTAGTTTAGATTAATTTTGGTGGATTCTTAAAGAAGAAAACACCAATTCCACCGATACCAAGGTGAGCCCCTAAAACAGGTCCAATCATATTAATTAGAAATTTTTCAGATTTATATTTTTCTTTTATTAAATCTTTTAATTCTAAAGCTAATTCTTCATCATCAGCATGGCTGATACCAATAATTTGCTGATCAAGATATTGACTTTTTTTACCCATTTCATCTACTATGGCATGTAGCATTCTTTTTTTGCCTCTGATTTTTTTAGAAAGCACTATTTCACCATCAATAACCTCAAGTATAGGCTTGATATTCAAAATATTCCCAATGAGTGCTTTACCTTTACTTAATCTTCCACCTTTTTGCAATGTAGTTAGTGTATCTAGAGAAAATAAGTGAATTAGATTTTCCCTTTCCTGTCTTAAAATCTCTGCTACTTTATTAATTGAAAGATTATTATTAAGTAAATTTGAAGCGTAATTAACAAATAAACCAAGAGCCGTTGAACCTGCTTTAGAATCTATAATTTCTATGTTGAAGTCTGGATATTCTTTTTTTACTTCTTGAGCCATTAATTTAGCAGTCTGATAACTTCCTGACATTGCAGCTGAAAAAGCTATATATAGACAATTTTTATTTTGCTTAGCAATTTCAGTAAATGTATTTTTGAAATCAAAAGGGCTGACCTGGGCTGTTTTTGGATAGTTACTATTTCTGATATGTTGATATATTTCTTTAATATTTATATCTTTGCCGTCTTTGTATTCCTGACCATTTATAATAATTCTAAACGGTAAAACTCTGTAATTTTGTATCATATTTGCTGGTAGATCACAGGCACTATCTATAACTATTTCAGTGTTTGCTGTATTCATGTTAGTCCTCCTATAAGTTATATATTGATAATTCTGTTACAAATTATATACTAATCTTTAATTTTTTTCAAATAAAAAAGAGAATTTGAAAGGAGAATAAAAGTGTTAAAAGTAATCCAAAGGGACAAAGTTATTTATTCATTTAATCAGGATAATGTAGCTGCAGCTAAAGTAAAATCTGGAGAAAGTTTTATACTAAAGACGTATGATTGCTTTTCCGGTCAGTTAAAGTCAGAAGATGATGCAATAGCTGAGATGAATTGGGATCATATAAATCCCGCTACTGGTCCAGTTTATATTGACGGGGCAGAAAAAGGAGATATATTAAAGGTTGAAATTGAAGATATAGAACTTGAAAGTCCAGCAGTTATGATTGCTGCTCCTGATGAGGGTGTTTTAGGGCATTTGATAGAAGAGTCAGTTACGAAGATTTTACCGCTTAAAGATAATAAAGTTATTTTTTCAGATAAACATAGGTTTGATATGAAACCTATGGTAGGTGTAATTGGTGTTGCCCCAGAAACAGGACAGGATATATCAACAGGAACACCTGGTGAACATGGTGGGAATATGGATTGTAAATTACTTGGCCCAGGGGCTTCTGTATATTTTAAAGTTCAAACTGAAGGTGCTTTGCTAGCGGCAGGGGATATGCATGCTTTAATGGGAGATGGTGAAATAGTTGTCTGTGCTGCTGAAGCTGGTGGTATGATAAAATTAAAAACCAGAATTTTAAAGAATAAAAATATACCTGTACCCTTTATTGAAAAAGAAAAGTTGATCTCAACTGTCGCTTCAGCGGAAACTTTAGATGAAGCTGTTGAAATGGCAACTGAGAAGATGTCAAATTATTTAGTTGATCATTATGATTATGATATTACTGAAGCAGGTATGATTATGAGCTTAATAGGTGATGCTGAAATTTGTCAGGTTGTTGATCCTCTAAAGACTGCAAGATTTACAATTAACAAAGATAAATTATAATTAATTAAATACACTAGAATCAATAAGTAGAATTTTGGAGTTTAAGATAAAATTAAAGCCTGAGCATTTATGCTCAGGCTTTAACTAAATTAATTATTTTTAAGTTAATCCTGTCGCCAGAGAGTTATTCTTAAGTAATTATCTTTATATTCGACAACTGAATTATCTACTAGCATACCTACAATGCTCATTTCTCTAGAGTTATTACCTTCTCCAGCAAGTTCCCAGTAATATTCTTCGACCTGGGCCTGTCTAGTTGTATTTAATTCTTCTCTGAGTTTGGTCAGTTCTTCTCCTGAGATATGTTTTATTAAACCCTCGATAATTATTTCATATTCTTTTTCTTCTCCGACATCGTCTGAATGGAATTTCACTTCAATATCTTTTGCGCCTTGATCAAAGAAGTAGGTCATTAATTCACTGATGATTTTGACTGCTTTCTTAGTTTCACGCATATATTAACTCCTTTCAGGATTTTCCTGTCCGAGACTATTTAATATAGGGATTAACATTGCAGCAACCATACCACCGGCAAATCCATTGTTATAAAGGTTGATACCTCCGTGGAGATAACCAACATTCATTACAACTGCAAGATGTAAGAAGCCTGCAAGTAGACCTGCTTTTACTCCATATTGTCCAGCGATTGGAGCAAGTGTTGTACCAAATAGGGCAGCTAATAAAGCTGCAGGAGCAGCTGCATCGATTGCTTGAACCTGGGTTGAGAGGAAAATACCTATTAAAATTGGAATGACATTGGCTGGATGTTTACCGAAAGCTGCAAAACCAACAATAGTAAAGATACCACCAATTATTGGACCGTTTATTTCTCCTCCAACAAGAACTATGTATCCAAGAGATATAATTCCCATTACGCCCATGTTGAGAAAGGTTACACCCATTCCATCTGTATTTATGAAATCAGAAACCAGTCTACCACTATGTCTGGTTACTTTGGTGAATCCTTGAAATGTTAGATTATTATATAATAATCCAACTACTACCATAGATATAAAGAGAACTAGAAGATAAAAACCTAATTGATCGTTGAGTCCTTCGGCAAAATGGAATTGACTTATAGCTTCGAGATCAAATGCTCTAAAGATAGCCATAAAAAAAGAACCTGTCATTCCAGCTGTAAAGCCAATATTATAGATATTATAACCCTGATGAAACTTAACCATGTGATTGGCTAGTGGGGGTAAAATAAAGCCAGCTAATGTACCAAATACTGCACCTAATGCTAATCCATTAACTGTGCTGAAGCCTAAACCAAAACTAACAAGGCTAACTAGCGGTGCTAGAGCTGTTCCGAAAAGAGCTACTAGAATAAAACGACTAAAAGGTTCTTCTTTGTAAATTGAATATAAGTATACTCCACCAAAGATAGGCCAGATATTAAAAATATTTTTACCAAAAAAAGCGAAACCGGCAACAGTAAAGACTGCGGCAATAATCGAACCGTTAATATTAACTTTGGCTACTTTTACTATAGCTAGTGAAATAAGCATTAGAAGACCTGCATTTAAAAATGCAGCCCCAATATTTCCCAAAACCATATAATCAGAAAGTAAGGTGCTCTCTGATAAAGAGATTGATTTCATCCCGTTAAATAATTCAGCTGGACTATTAAAATAAAAAGCTGTTCCTATAAATAAAATTCCATATAATAATAAAATTATAAATTTTGCATTTTCTGTAGCAGTTAATGCTATTGCATGACGGATCGATTTTGATGAACCGGATGCATAAGAATTACTTTTATTGTTCGGCATTGGTTGAAGTACCCCCTGAATATTTTTAGTGAATTAATCAACAATATTAATTATATATTATTTTTATAAAAATTAC
>CAYONR010000024.1:0-14173 GCA_964405365.1 uncultured Halanaerobiaceae bacterium | reverse complement strand
CATAGATTGTGCTCTGAGTTGTAAAATAGCCAATAAAGAACGAGGCTATAAGATTTATTAGCAGGATTAATACGACAGCTGTCTTCCGGTTATTTAGCAAATCATAAATGAAATTTTCGGTTTTTTCGAATATCTGTAAGTTATAGGTCCTGATTTTACTTTCGGTAAAGGGCCTATTTTTTGTTCTATAATATAATTTAGTTATAAAGATAATATTTAATGGCATCAACATCAATGAATATGCTAGAGTAATGAAACTGGATATTGTAATAAAGTAATTATTCAGGATGTAGTTGACCTCGCCACTGATGAAGCCTGGTAGATAGGAAATTCCTGTGAATATAAGGAGACCAGCTAAAAAGATTATTATATTGAGTGCTACTAAGTTAAATAGAATACTGAAACTAACCTTCTTTGTCAGTTGAAAACTATTTTTCATAGCCTGCCAGACTTTTTCTTTTTCTATGATTACTTCATGCATTGTAAAGATCATTCTAATTAAAAGGTAAGAAAGAGTTAAAATTACTGCAAAATAAACTGTTCTAAAGACCAGACTACTAAAAATATTGTCTATTAAAAAAGGTGGAAGATTAATTAACTCTGAGATTTCTGGCATGACAGGTATATTTACGACTGGCATGATAAATAAAAGAAGCAGAGCCAGGTGCAAGATACCGAAGCCGATAATACTTTTTATTGATCTGGCGGCGGTTACGATACCTTCGCTTATAAGAATATCTTTTTTAAGGTTATTTTTATGAGTTATTATTATCAGAGTTCCAATTTCGATAAAGATAAAGATGACAGCCAGGGTAATTAAAATGATAAGCCCTATAATTCCGACTGGATTTAAAAGTATGGAAAATGCATTACTGTTAAGGAGGACTCCAGAACTTACAGCCAGCAGTAATCTATTAAATATATAGCCAAGCAAGGGGATTAGAACATAACTGCTGAGAAGTAAGTAGAGCAGGCTGAAACCGAGATATTTTTCCCAGTTTCGTTTAAAATCGCCAAGGCTTAATAGTATATGGCTTTTCATCTTAAATACCTCCAGATTACTGTCCTTTAGGTTTTTCCAGTCGTCCGATCAGATATGGGCCAATAGATACTTTATCAAGCAAATAAGTTGTCAGGATTGATAATGCCGTACTTGTTATTACCAGCAGGAGCAGAGTTAGAAATGGTTTAATCTGAATAAAAGTGATCTCTGTAAAGAAATATGTAGCCAGATATAGATATACCATATGAAACAGGAAGATTCCAAAGGAATACCTGCTAATAAATTTAAAGAATTCTGGAGTTTCTTTCATTTTTGTGCCGCTATAATAGATAAGCAGAAACATGCTACTAGAAAACAAGAGCATATCAAATCTTTTAGAGCTATTTTCCAGGAGGTTTCCAGAAAGATACATATAGCCCATGAATCCACCAAATGTTAGAATTGATGGTATGATTAATTTTTTGTATTTATGTAACCAGATGTTAAGCTGGTCGATATTGCGGCCACTGGAATAACCTATGGCAAAATAAAAGATCCAGGCTGGAAATGTTCCCCAGGTAGCTCCTCTCCAGATTAGCTCGCCGTATGGCAGAAAATCAGGTTCTATAAAATTGAAGAAACCGAGATAGGTTATATTGATCATAAATGTTATCAAGAGCAGGTTTGCTGGCTTGATATTTTTGATTTTATCATGGAATAATTTATACAGTATGTAAAACTGAAAGATTACCAGGATGAAATAGCCATGGCGGTAGAACCCGAAGAACATATTTCTAAAAACGTATTGGAAATAGCTTAAAACTGTTCCACCATTGCCAATCGCCCCATTTTCATGGACCATTATAAAGGCATAAATGAAGCACATTGATATGTAAGGGACTAGAATAAGTTTTATTCTTTTTTCCATAAAATTATCTGGCAGCTGGTCATAATAGGCATAGGCCAGCAGGAAGATTGAGAGAAAAACAAAGATAGGTGTGCCGAAAGTTGTAAATAGTCTCAGAGTTAATAATGCGACTCCCTGATATGCTTCGAGTGCTTCCTGGCTCTGATGAATTTCTAGAACTCTGGTTATTGCATGGACTATTACGACTGTCATGATTGCGATACTTCTAAGCAGATCCAGTTCTTGTATTCGTTTCTTCTTCATAATGTTTTAAAAGACTCTCCTTATAGTATATTTTGTGTTTTGATATTTTATTTAGCTTGTAATTAATTATATAATGGTAGATTTTTATTATTATCTGATTACTATATTATTATGGATTTTGATTGTCGTCAAAAGGTTGTTTTTGCAAGGGATATGCTGTGATTGTGATGATATCAAGAAAGTTAAATTTAATAGGTGATTTTCATCAAAAAACTTTCATATTTATTTAAATAATAATCCAAAAAAAACCCTCAATAAGCCTGGGATATTCAGGCTATGAGGGGAAAGGGTTAGAGGGATCTATTGAAATTTTGTTTATTATAGAATTATTGGCCAGAGGAAGTTGGATACTAACATGAATACCAGAATTGAAAGGCCCAGTAAGACCAGGCCAGATATGATCATATCTTTGGTTTCAAAGTAACCTGAACTATATGAAATTGCGTTTGGAGGTGTATTTGCTGGCAGAATATAGGCAAAGGATGATGCAATTCCTGCTGCTGCAGCAAAGATCAATGGATCGGCATTTAACTGCATTGCCAAAGTTATGGCCAGGGGTACAAAGGCAGTCGAAGTCGCCGTCAGACTGCAGAAAAACATAATGCTTAAACTGGTTATAGTTGCCACAACTATAATGATTAGGTTGATTGGTAAATGCTGAATTTGAACCATGAAGCTATTTACTATCCAGGAGATAACTCCACTTTCGCTTAATCCTGAACCCAGAGCCAGACCTCCACCAATAAGAATTAATACTCCCCAGTTGACTTCCTGACTTAATTCGTCCCAGCTTAATACGCCAATTATAGGGAGGCACATTGTAATTGAGCCACCGATAGCAACAAGATAGAGCCAGTTATCTGGTAGAGCAAAGAATGATTCAGCCAACCATAGAACTACTATTGCTAGAAAGATGAGCAAAAATCTTCGGACTCCCCATTTGTTTTCTGGTTTTATTTCCATTTCTAAAGCACTGGCTGGAACCTCTATTTCATCTACTTCAGGTGGATAGATGAGAATAACAACAAGCCAGGCAACTGGGAGCAGGATAAGTGAAAAGGGAAGGCCGATCATAATCCAGTCAAGAAAGCTGATATTTACTCCAGCCATGTCACTTAAAAAGCCAATGGTGATTGGATTAGGAGGTGTTCCGACTGGAGTGGCTATTCCTCCAATTGTTCCTGCATAGGCGATACCGATCATAAATGATCTTTTCAGATTTGGATATTCTCCCTTGCTAACTTCTATGATGCTTATAACTATCGGCACAACAAGAGCAACAGTTGAAGTATTTGACATCCACATGGATAGGATGGCGACTATTGCCATCATTGCAAAAAGAAGCCGTCTTACTCTGGTGCCAGCCAGTTTAATAAAAGAGATACTAATTCTGCGATCGAGATCAAATTTCTGGAGGCCGGCAGCCAGCACAAATCCTACGAATAAAAGGGTATTGACTGGATGGGCCAACGAGGCCAGTGATTGTTGGAACGGCATTATATCAAAGATGCCCTGGAGAAAGATGATTAAAAGGGCAGTAATCGGAATTGGAACTAGTTCAGTTGACCAGAGCAGGGCTGAGGTTAAAGCAATGCCAATCATTTGTAGACCTGCCCGGGATAATCCAGCTGGCGGAGTGAGTAGATTAACAGCAGCAAGTATTATAATTACCGCTGCTGTAATAACTAACTGGAAACCCAGGCTCTGTTGATTATCAGTTCTGCTGGTGGCTTCTATTTTTTGATTATCTATTTCGTCTGATTTAGTTTCTGCATTTTCCATAGAGAGATCTACTCCTTTGGATAAATAGGTTTATTATAGTGTTGAGAAAACAGTAGTATGACAAAACATTCTAATTTAACTGGATTTTTGATGCCTGTATTTTGGCAAAAGTCTTGGAGCTTCTCTATCTTCTGAAATTCCGGCATCTTTAAGCTCGGCATGATATTTATCAAGATGCTTAAGACCTGGCTTGCCAGGGTTATTCTTATGACAGTTTTTAGCTGCATCACGGCCGGCTCTTCGGCCGAAAACAAGAATATCCAGCAGGGAATTGCCCATCAGGCGATTATGACCATGGATACCGCCTGCTGTTTCTCCGGCAACATAGAGGTTTTCGATTTTAGTCCGACCATTTTCATCTATTAAGATTCCCCCGTTTTGATAATGGAGGGTTGGGTAAACCAGTAATGGTTCTTTACGCATATCAATATTATACTTAAGATAGCGGCGGTGCATAGCAGGTAGTTGTTTTTCAATTGTGCCTTTACCATGGATTTTTTCAATTAATGGGGTGTCAAGCCAGACGCCGACCAGACCGGTTGGTGTTTCTATGCCGAGTTCTCTACCTTTACATTCCCTAATAATAGCTGCTGCCTCAACATCTCTGGTTTCTAAAGGATTAACAAACTGTTCACCATTTATATTAAGCGGGGTGCCGCCTAGACCTCGGACCTTCTCAGTTACCAGGCTGCCCTGGATCTGGGGAGGATAGGCTACTCCAGTTGGATGGTACTGGATAGTATCAGGATAGATGAGCTCAGCACCAGCTCTATAAGATAAGATCAAACCATCGCCGGTAGCGCCATAATGATTGGTAGTCGGGAACCCCTGATAATGGAGTCGACCTGAGCCACCGGTAGCCATAATAATTTTATTGGCTCTGGCGATATAATATTCTTCAGTTTCTAGATTGTAAAGAACAGCGCCTGCTGCTTGACCTTTATCATCGATTAGAAGTTCAACTGCTGGAGCAAATTCTACAACTTCAATATCATTATTGTAAACTTCATCTCTGAGCACCCGCATTATTTCTGCTCCACTGTAATCTCTGGCAGAATGGGCTCTCATTCTTGAGGTGCCGCCACCGTGGAAGGTTTCCATGGAACCATTATCCTCTTTATTAAGCATAATGCCCATATCTTCCATCCAGGCGATTATCTCTGGTCCGTCCATTACTAAGGCTTTAACTAGTTCAGGTATGTTCTTGTAATGACCGCCGCCCATAGCATCTATATAATGCTCTATAGGGGAATCTTCTGGCTTATCTGCTGCCTGAATACCGCCCTGGGCCATCATTGTATTTGCATCTCCAAATCTTAATTTAGTGACCAGAAGTGGCTTGACACCATTTTTCTTTGCTTCTAGAGCTGCAGCGGCTCCAGCACCTCCACCACCAATTATTAAAATATCTGCTTCATAATCGGTGGCATTAAGATCTAAATCAATATTTTTAATGCTGCTATAAGCTTCTAATAATTCTCCTAATTCTTCAGGAACTGCCTGGCCTTTGCTGGGGCCGATTTTTAAATCGACAAAGCCAGATTTATTATAATCAGGATGAAAATTATCCAGGACTTCTTGTTTTTCTTCAGGATTCATCCGTGGAAACTCAACCCCGGATCTCCGGTCTCTGGTTGCTTCAACTTTTTTTATGAGTTCTTTCATTTCCTTGGTATACATTTAACTGCCCTCCTTTAGCTAAGAAATATTTCGGTTATTATATATATCTTTCAATTCATCTAAATCTGCATTGACTAACTTTTCCATTTTCTGGTCGTAATGGCCATTTTTTATCTCTGAGACTCGCTTCTGGACATGGTCTGCTTCTGGTATTTCATATTTGCTGTAGAGTCTTCTCACCATGAGACCGACCTGATAATGGACTATATTGGCCGGGCAACGAGAAGCGCAGAGGCCACAAGCTATACAATCAAATGATTCTTCAGCACATTTCTCAAAATCTCCTCGCTGGGCATATGCTATATATTGCATGACATTCAGTCCCTGGGGACAGGCTTTGGTACAGGAATTGCAGCCGATACAGCGAAATATCTCTGAAAAATAATAACTGATGGTATCTAGCTCTGAATTTAGATCTTCCACGGAATAGATCGGTTTACTGGCCGGGAAGAAAGGTAACTGGGCCAGATACATCTGGTCTTCAACTTTAGTCTGGCAGGCAAGTCCTACCTTTAATTCTTTGTCTCCGGCAATTCTATAGACTGTACCACAGGCTCCACAGAATCCTGAACGGCAACCGCAACCTCTTTTAATATGATAGCCGGCATATTCCATTGCATCCATAATTGTTAAGGTTTCTGGAACCTTATATTTTTTACCCATAATATATATTTCTATTTTTTCAGCCATTAGATTTCCTCCTTTTAGAAAGTTTCGATTAAGCCAGCCAATTCTTTTGCAGTAAAGACTGGACCGTCTTTGCAGACATATTTAGAACCAATATTGCAGCGGCCACATTTACCGATTCCGCATTTCATTTTAAGTTCTAGAGTTGTATAGATATCAGCAGGATCAAAATCAAACTCTTTAAGTTGCTGAACAACAAATTTTATCATTATCGGTGGTCCACAGACGATTACTGTTTTGCCTGCCGGTGAAAAATTTAGTTCCTCCAGGTATTCAGGAATATAGCCTTCAAAACCTGTCCAGCCATCAGTAGCTTTGTCAACTGTGAGGTGGACATCAGTTTCTGGTTTTGCTGGCCAGTCCTCGGTGATTTCTTCATAATGGACAAAGTCATTACAGGTTCTGCAACCACAGACAATATCTACTTTACCGTAATCATCTCGTTTTTTTAGAACATAATTAATTGCTGATCGGAGTGGAGCAAGACCAATGCCACCTCCAATAAATAATAAATCTTTATCTTCAAAATCAGCTACTGGAAAAGGGGTGCCGTATGGCCCCCGGATACCAATCTGATCGTTAACTTGAAAGTCATGGATTTCTGAGGTTACCCTGCCAACGTTTTTAATACTAAACTCCATCATCTCTGCAAGAGGAGATGAGGTAATCGAGAAGATGGCCTCACCGGCCGGGGGGAGTGAGAGCATGGCACACTGGCCTGGCTCAAAATCAAAGGGCTTGCCACCAGTAACATCTCTTACTTGATAAGTTTTAATATCTTCAGTATCCTGGCGGATTGCAGTTATTATAGCTTTGCCAGGTAATAATGGGTCTTTTGCTAAATCAGTCATTAATGACACCTCCTGCTAGAGCAAGTACTTCAGTAATATCAATATTTACTGGACAACTACCGAGACAGCGGCCACAGCCAACACAGGCCAGGCTTTCTTGTTGCTCTTCCGGGAAATAGACCAGCTTATGGAAGAATCTCTGACGGAGTCGCTGGTAGGTTTCTTCTCTAGGGTTATCGCCATGGGCCATTTCGGTAAAGTTTGAAAAGAGACAGGAATCCCAGCAGCGATAGCGTTCTCCAGACTGGTTTGCAGCATAGTCCTGGATATCATAACAGTGGCAGGTTGGACAGAGATAAGTACAGATGCCACATTCCAGGCAGCGGTTGGCTAGCTTCTGCCAGATATCGCTATTGAAAATAGTCTCTTTATTTTCATAAAGTAGTTCTGGTTTATTCTTAGTTAAGATATTATTGCTGTCAGCAGTTATTGTTTCATTAAATTCTATAGCTTTTTCTTTTAACTCAGT
Source organism: uncultured Halanaerobiaceae bacterium (assembly GCA_964405365.1). Lineage (GTDB taxonomy): Bacteria > Bacillota > Halanaerobiia > Halanaerobiales > Halarsenatibacteraceae > Halonatronomonas. The sequence continues at coordinate 6,551 of CAYONR010000024.1, read as the reverse complement.
CTCTTTTTCAGGCCCTACACTATTAAAATACTGGTTGTATTCAGAAAGAATTAACTCTCCCTGGTCACTGGGGGCTGTAAAATATAGAGCATCTTCGCTATTGTAATAATAGAGATCAGCCCCGGTTTTAGCAGCTGCTGGTTCAATATTGAAAAGCTGACAGAAACAGGTTTCTGACTGCTTAAGACAGCGGCTAACAACTGTGATTGTAGAGTCGCGTCGGCGCTTATAGAGCTGGTCGACAGGCTCCTGGAGAAATACTTTATCCAGAAGTTTAAAGCTTTCCTGGTCGCAATTTCGGATTCCGAAGAGAAGATTAGGTTTACCAGTGAGTTCCTTTAATTTAAAGTCTAGCCGCTCATTATCTTTTTTGAATTCAAGATAACTCTCAGACCGGGGGAAGAGATAGCTCTTTGGCGATTTAACTGAGAGTCTGGCATTTAAATTGATTTCTAAATCTTCATTAGAGCTTAAAATATCTGTGAAACTTTGAAAATCTGTTTGCTTATCTTTTTTGATTGGAAGATAGACCTGGTATTCTTCTTCAAGTTCTTTTAAGAACTCCTGTAGATTATTCTTATCTAATTTAAGCATTCTGACTGCCCCCTTTACTGCCAGGCTCTGGATCATCTTCTCTGAAATCCAAAAGTGGCCCTATTACATCATCATCTTGACTAATCTCTGGCTGGTCATATAAAATTTCAATATCATGGCGAATCTTATTATTTATTTTACTAAGTGGGATATCAGCTGGACAGACTTCTTCGCATTCCCCGCAATCGATACAGCGACCTGCCTGATGAAAGGCCCTAATAGAATGGAAAAAGAAATCCTGGGAAAATTCTTTGGCAGAATCTATCCAGTCATCACTATTACTATCGCCACCTGCAAGCATACAGGTCTTGCATTCGCAGAGAGGACAGGTATTTCTGCAGGCATAACAGCGGATACAGCCTGAAAGTTCTTCTTTCCAGTAATTAAAGCGTTTAGCTGTTGTTACTGATTCCAGCTCTTTAACTTCTTGATATTTGTCTTCCGGTGAATTTTTGATGGTAGCTTCAGTTCTGCCTATAATAGTTTCTAATTCTTCAGGTATAGGCTGCTGGCAGCGCTGACAGCGTTCGGCATCATTGATAGCACCGTTAAAGTTTCTCTCTTTAAGACCAGGGCAGGCTATTCCCCAGATTTGAATATTATCAGGGTTTACCTGGTTATAATTAACCAGCTGTTTATAGGCCTGATAATCACAACCTTTTAAGAAGATACCTATTTCTTTTTCTTTAAATTTATCTTTTAAGAGATAGCCGGCAAGATTTTTTAAACTATAATCATTAAAGCCTAGACCTTCAACATCACCAGCTTCAGTAATAAATGCTGGTTGAGATTGCCAGTCGAATCGGCCTTCCTCCCAGCCGATGATTAGATCCAGTCCATTTTTTAAACCTTCTCTGGCCAGTCTTTTCATTTCATTAGTTATTGTTTCCATCTGGAATCCCTCAACTTTCTTTCAGGACCTAATTCTTGTAGCTTTTTAGTGAATTCAGTTGCAGTGTCTGCAAATTTTTGGCCTTCTGAAGCAGATATCCAGTCAACTTTAAACCGGTCTTCCTCGATGCCCATATAATTCAGGAGTTCTTTAAAGACTGTAAAGCGACGTCTGGTATAATAGTTGCCGGTCATGTAATGGCAGTCACCAGGATGGCAGCCGGCAATTAAGACACCGTCTGCGCCTTTTTGAAAAGCTCTTAAGACAAAGCCTGGGTTGATCCGACAGGAACAGGGAACTCTGATGATTTTGATGTTTTCTGGATAGTTCATCCGACTTGTTCCAGCCAGATCAGCTCCAGCATAACTACACCAGTTACAGCAGAAAGCTACTAATAAAGGTTCGAAATTATTATTCTTTGCTTGGTTATTTGATTTTTCTTTTACAGGCATATAGCATCCACCTCGGAAAGTATTTCTTTATTGCTGAATCCTTTTAGATTTATTGTGCTTGAGCGACAGGTGACTGTGCAGGCTCCACAGCCCTGACAGAGAGCGTCATTAACTTTAGCCACTAGACCATAACTTTCATGTTTCTCTTTTTCAATTGCACCGTAAGGACAGACTTCCTTGCAAGAGAAACAGCTGCTACAATCTGGCTGGTTAACCTCGGCTACACATGGATTATTAACAAGGCTGTTTTTACTTAGAATGCCAATTGCTTTAGCAGCAGCTCCACTGGCCTGGGCCACTGTTTCTGGAATATCCTTTGGCCCCTGACAGGCTCCTGCTAAAAAGATTCCAGCAGTCTGGGTTTCAACAGGCTTTAATTTTGGGTGGGCTTCAGTAAAGAAACCACTGGCACCCTGACTGATACCTAACTGGCGACTTACATCACCGGCTTTTTGATCAGGAATAGCTGCAGGTGACAGGATAACCAGGTCTGAATCAAGCTCCAGGAACTCACCGGTCATGGCATCGATAGCCTCAACTCTCAGCTTATCTTTACCTGGGAAGACTTTACCGACCATGCCTTTGACATAATTAACGCCATAATCTTCCTGGGCCCGTCTCTGAAATTCTTCGAAACCTTTGCCAGCTGTTCTGATATCTATATAAAAGACATAGACTTCTATATCAGGATATTTCTCTCTGATTAAGATAGCCTGTTTGGCTGTATACATGCAGCATATTTTTGAACAGTGGCTATGGCCTCTAGCTTTATCTCTAGAACCGACACACTGGACAAAGACAATTCTCTCTGGTTTTTCATAATTAGAGGGTCGCTGTAATTTGCCGCTGGTAGGGCCGGCAGCATTAATGATTCTTTCAAACTCCATCCCGGTAATTACATCTGGATGCTTATAGTAATATTCGCCAAACTGATCTGGATCAGTTAGCTGGTAACCGGTAGCTGTGATTATAATACCGTATTTTTCTTCGATTATATTTTCTTCCTGGTTAAAATTAACTGCATCTGTTGGGCAGACTCTGGCACAGAGCCCGCATTTACCTGATTGAAACTTGATACAGTTCTCTCTATCGATTGTTGGTATATTTGGGACTGCCTGGGGGAAAGGGGTATAGATTGCATTCCTTTCATTTAGCTCTTCTTCAAATTCTGAAGGTGCCTTGCCAGGACATTTTTCCAGGCAGATTCCACAGCCGGTACATTTATCTTCATCAATACTTCTCGGTTTCTTTTTAATCTCTACTTCAAAGTTTCCGACATAACCATCAACTCTGTTCACCTCACTGTAAGTATGTAACTGAATATTTTCATGGCGAGATGCCTCTACCATCTTGGGTGTTAATATACAGGCAGAGCAGTCAAGAGTTGGAAAGGTCTTATCTATCTGAGCCATTTTACCGCCAATACTCGGTGTTCTTTCAATAATATCTACCTGGTAGCCGGCTTCAGCAATATCAATGGCTGATTGGATTCCGGCAATACCGCCACCAATTACCAGAGCCCGTTTATTGACTGGGATACTCCCTGGGGTTAATGGCTGATTATGCTTGACTTTATTGATGGCAGCTCTAATTAAAGCTACAGCTTTTTCAGTTGCTTTTTCTCTATCACTGTGAACCCAGGAGCAGTGCTCTCTAATATTTGCTATCTCTAAAAGATAGGGGTTTAAGCCTGCATCCTGAGCTGCATTTCGGAAAGTATCTTCATGCATCCTAGGTGAGCAGGAGGCAACAACTATTCCATTTAGATCTTTATTTTTAATAGCATCAGCAATTTTCTGCTGGCCGATTTCAGAACAGAGATACTGGTAATCTTCTATATATTCTAAAGCTGGCAGACCTTCAAGGGCAGCTTTAGTTTTTTCGATATCAACTGTTTCGGAGATGTTACTTCCGCACCAGCAGATAAATACTCCAATTTTAGACAACTTAAATCCCTCCTTTATCTATTTGGCAAATTTACGGTAACCTGCCACAATTGCTTGAGGTGGTAGCCCTTTTTTATTTAAAGCAGCAATTTCATTTTCATCGATTAGGTTTTTATGGTTTGATCTGAGATAGAGAACTCTGGCTGTTTCCATCATTCTAGCTAGATCAATATCTCTTGGACAGCGGGCACCACAGGTAAAGCAGGAAGCGCAGGCCCAGATTGCATCAGTTTCCATTACCTGGTCAATTTGATTTTTGTGAAACATTCTAACTAGCTGATGGGGCATGAAATCCATCTCCTTTGCTGCCTGGCAGGAGGCACTACATTTTCCACATTGCAGGCAGTCTTCAGGCCGCTCTCTACTAATTTCTAAGAACTCCTCTTTAAGGATTCTGGCTTTATCTGAGTTATTAACCATATGCGACCTCCTCTTTAGCAGGGGCTAAAACTTCATAGAGTAATTCTGTAAAATATGTAACTTTTATATTAGATTTTTCACATGGCTTGTCATTTAAAAAGCTCTGGTCTAGATTATAGAGACAGAGAGGACAGGCAGTTATTATTTCTTCAGCGCCATGTTCAGTAGCAGAAGAGATGATTCTATTACCCATCTTATGGGCACTTTTAGGATTTTTAAGATTAAGATAGCCGCCACAACATTCATTTCGATATGGATATTCAACTGGTTGGCCGCCAAGGCTTTCTATGAAATCTTCCATGATAGTTGGTTGTTCAGGATTGTCAAATTCTAATTCTTTTTCTGGTCTCAATAAGAGACAACCATAATAGGCTGCAACTTTTCTGCCTTCAAGACGATCCTGGGCCGCAGTTTTGATCTTATCAAAACCGATCTCATCTCTTAAAAACTCTAAATAATGGATTACTTCAGTTTCACCGAAATAGTCTGGTTCGTCCTGGAGAAAATTATTCGTCTTTTCTCTAACATCTTTTTTATTCTTGATAGCCCAGTTGCTCCGTTTTAATACATGGTGGCAGGCTGCACAGAGAGTAACAAGTTTATTTTCTAACTCTCTGGCTCTAATTAATGATCTGATACTACCTAAAATAGTTACAATTTCATCTCTTGCAAGGGGGTAAACAGCTCCGCAGCATTGCCATTCTGGTAATTCTTTAAGTTCTATATTTAATAATCTGGCTGACTCCAGTGCTGTTGTTTCTAAACGACTGGCCTTATTTTTTAAGGTACAACCTGGATAGAATGAATAGCCCATAAAATCTCCCATTACTCTGGGAGTCACCTCCTGAATTAATAATTTATTTGAGATACAAAAAAATATAGTAAAAACTTTAACAAAGTATTGTGTAAAAATACACAATACTACCATCTGTATATTAGCATAGGTATTTATAGATGTCAATCATATAGTTAAGATTTATTTGAGTTTATATTAATATTTTCTGGCCGCTTATATTGATATCAGGTGGGCTGGCAACGATTTTTGAAGATAGTTCATTTTAGAATATTTTTGTGAAGGTTGCAGGTCTGATAGTTTTGATTGCAGGTATAGTGGCATTATTTAATCATTTTGGAGAAATTCCTGGCTAGAGTATATATAATATTATTAAAAAAGACGGCTTAAATGTTGTTAAATCATAATGGTTGCAGAAGAAGTTTTGAAAAGTAGTGAAAATTCAAAGATATTCTAATATAAATAATGGGGTTAAGAATCAGTTAAGCATGTAATAAAAAGAATTATAAAGTTTAAAAGAAATTACTAATACTCATGCTGGTGCTTTTTGCTTTTTTCATTATTTTACAACAACAACTAAATAAACATGGTTGTTTTTGAAAAACGAGAAGAAATAAAAATTGGAGTAGGATGAGACGGCAAACAGGACTAATATCAAAACTGACAATAATAAGAGGATGATTACCTCCTGAGGATTAAATAAATCAATGATATAATATATATTAGAGATATAATTATTATTTACTACAATAAAAACTAGTTCAGGGGGTATTATCTTGAAAATTACAGAAAGCTATTTAACCACTTCTTATAATACTGTTACAGGGAAAGTATTTCTGGTAACGTTAACAATATTCATTATATTTTTAGCTGTTGTTCTTCCCTGGGAATCAGAGCGATCCAGTGAGAGATTAGGATTTGAGCAGACACCAGATACGTCATTTATATACAGTCAGGCAGATTTATATCAAATGGCTGAGGCTTATGGAGAAGAGGGAAGGAGCTATTATATCCGTTCCCGCTTCACCTTTGATATTATCTGGCCCCTTGTATACTTTTTCTTTCTCTGGTCTGGAATGACTCTTGTTCTAAAGAGGTTTTCTTTTAGGTTAGCTAGAAAACTTTTATTCCTGCCATTATTTGGGATGATTTTTGATTTCCTTGAAAATAGTGGGGCTTCTTTAGTGATGTATCGATATCCTGCTGAAACTATTTTGATTGATCGGATGACACCAGTATTTACATTTTTGAAGTGGGTATTTATTTATGGTAGTTTTATTGTTTTATTAGTTGGGGCAGGGGTGGGTTTGGTTTATGTTGTTAGGAGTAAATTTAATTTGAAATAGGAGAGTGTAAGATTTAATTTTATTGTATATTATTCATCATACGAGTATATTTTATGTATAAAAACTTTGTGAAATATGCAAAGAGATAGGACTTGGTAAGAGTCGGGT
>CAYONR010000023.1:0-14507 GCA_964405365.1 uncultured Halanaerobiaceae bacterium | reverse complement strand
ATATGGATGATACAATAGCTGCAATTTCAACTCCTCCTGGTTGTGCAGGTATAGGTAAAATTAGAATTAGTGGTGAAGAAGCTATTGAGATAGCAGATAAAGTTTTTTATTCACCTTCAAATGAAATTTTGCAACAAGTCGATAGTCACACTATTCATTATGGCTTTATAAGAGATAAAAACAATAAAGATATAGATGAGGTACTTGCTTTAGTTTTGAGAGCTCCAAAATCATTTACTGCTGAAGATACAGTAGAATTTGATTGTCATGGAGGTAGTTTACCTCTCCAGGGAGTTCTTGATGCTGTATTATCTGCTGGAGCAAGACTGGCTGAACCAGGAGAATTTTCTAAACGAGCCTTTATGAATGGTAGAATAGATCTTACTCAGGCGGAAGGGATTATGGATTTAATTAATTCTCAAACAGAGAAAGGTAGAGAGCTTGCTGTTCAGCATTTAAAAGGTGGTTTATCTGATCATATTAAAGGCATACGTGAAAATCTAATGACAATTCTTGCAGGAATGGAAGCGAGTATAGATTTTCCAGAAGATGAAGTTCCAGGATTTGATAGTGGTCAGGTTGGTAATAAAATTAATCAGGTTATTAATACTTTAGATGAATTGATTGAAAGTAGCAAAACAGGTCAGATCTTTACAGAAGGTGTAGAAACAGTAATTGTAGGTAAGCCAAATGTTGGTAAATCAAGTTTATTAAATTATATATTAAAAGAAAATAGAGCTATAGTAACTGAAATACCAGGGACTACTAGAGATATTATTTCAGAGCTCGTAAATCTTGGTGGGATTCCTTTAAGGATAACTGATACAGCAGGGATAAGGGAAACTTCAGATCAGGTAGAAAAAATAGGGGTAGAAAGAACAATAAGTTCTCTTCAGACTGCAGATTTAGTCTTATTAATGCTAGATGTATCTCAAGGGATATCTCCAGGAGATTATCAGATATATCAGGAAGTAAAGGATAAACCGATAATTGTACTGGTAAATAAAACAGATCTTTCAGAGAAGATAGATCATAAAAAGATTGAAAATAATTTTCCAGATGGCAGAATAATTTATACATCTATTCAGACAGGTGCAGGTTTAAAAGAATTAGAAGAAGCGATTAAAGATGAAATTATGTCAGGAGATGTAAAAGGCGGTTATGATCAGATTATAACCAGGATTCGACATAGAAATTTATTAGAACAGGCAAAAAATAGTCTAGAACTAGTTATTGAAGGCAATGAAAATAATATTCCTGCAGATTTATTATCAGTTGATTTAAAAGATGCACTTATAAGTTTAGGCAAGATAACTGGCGAGACAGTAACTGATAATTTAATAGATCAGATTTTTCAAGATTTCTGTATTGGTAAGTAATACAGGAAAGGAGTTTTTAAATGAGTAAATATTTTTCGACATATTCTAAAGAATATGATGTAATAGTTGTAGGTTCAGGTCATGCCGGAAGTGAAGCTTCTCTGGCAGCAGCTAGAATGGGCTTTGATGTTTTAACTTTAACAGTTAATTTAGATCATGTTGCTTTTATGCCCTGCAATCCATCATTAGGTGGTCCAGGGAAATCCCATATCGTTAGAGAGATAGATGCTTTAGGTGGAGAAATGGCTATTAATATGGATGAAACGATGACTCAAATTAGAATGTTAAATACAAGCAAAGGCCCTGCAGTTCATGGACTGAGAGGTCAGGCTGATAAAGTTGAATACCATCAAAGAATGAAAAAAGTTTTGGAAAACCAGAAAAATTTAGATTTAAAACAGGCAATTGTTGAAGATCTTAAAGTAGAGTCAGGAGAAATTCAAGGTGTTATAACAAAGACAGGAATATTATATAAAGGCAAAAAAGTAATTTTGACAACAGGTACATTTTTAAAGGGAAGAATTATTATTGGTGAAGCCAAATTTAATGCCGGCCCAAATCAGCAATACCCGGCTAATAAACTATCAAATGCTCTTAAAAAATTAGGGTTTAATTTATTAAGATTTAAAACCGGTACACCTCCAAGAGTTAATGGTAGATCAATAGATTTTTCCAGGTTAGAAGAGCAATCAGGTGAAGAAGATTTAAGTTTCTCATTTCTTTCAGATTCTTTAAAAGGTAAGCAGGATTCTTGCTGGCTAACCTATTCAAATGAAGAAACCCATGAAATAATCAGAAAAAATGAGGATAGAACCCCTTTGTTTTCAGGAGAAATTGATGGTGTTGGGCCTAGATATTGTCCTTCTATTGAAGATAAGGTGATCAGATTTCCTGATAAGGAGAGACATCAATTCTTTTTAGAACCAGAAGGTAGAGGGACTAAAGAGTTCTATATTTCAGGATTGTCGACTAGCCTTCCTTTAGATGTTCAGATAGAGATGGTTAGAACTCTGGATGGCATGGAAAATGTTGAGATTATGAGGCCTGGATACGCAATTGAATATGATTGTGTAGCAAGTGGCCAGTTTGATCTCACATTAGAAACTAGACTTGTTGATGGACTTTATACGGCAGGTCAGTTAAATGGTACTTCAGGTTATGAAGAAGCTGCAGGTCAGGGTTTAATGGCGGCAATTAATGCAGTTAGATCTCTTCAGAATAAAGAACCGGTAATTCTTAAAAGATCAGAATCATATATTGGTGTTTTGATTGATGAACTTGTAACAAAAGAACCAAGAGAACCTTATAGGATGATGACTTCAAGAGCAGAACACCGTCTTTTATTACGACAGGATAATGCAGATCAGAGATTAACCCCAATAGGAAGAGAGATTGGACTTGTAGATGATAAGCGTTGGGATCATTATCAGAATAAAGTTCAACAGATAAATGAATTAAGAGAATATTTAAAAGATACTAGAATTACTCCAACTAAGGAAATCAGGGATACTCTTGATGATTTGAGCAGTGGTAATTTAAGTCAACCTGCAAGTTTAGAAAAAATTCTAAGACGACCTGCAATTGAATATAGTGATTTAAGTAGACTTGTAGATGACCTTCCTGAATATTCGGCTGAAATAACAGAACAGATTGAGATAGCAGTTAAATATGAAGGTTATATTGAAAGACAGTTAAAACAGGTTAAACAGTTTGAAAAATTAGAAAAGAAACTTCTCCCAGAAGATATAGATTATCAAAAATTAGATAATCTACGCCATGAAGCTAGAGAAAAATTAAATAAAGTAAAACCTCGTTCTGTAGGACAGGCATCAAGAATAGCTGGTGTTTCTCCAGCTGATATTCAAGTTTTAATGATTTATTTAGAAAAAAGCAAGCAAAGCAAAGAAAAAGTCAATTATGAAGGTGAAAATTAAAATGTTTAATAGTCAAGAACAGGATAGATTGAAATTACAAATCAGTAAAGGCTTAAATAAATTGAACTTACCAGGTAACCAGGAAGTAATTAATAGGTTATATGAATATTTAGTACTTCTGTATGAAGAAAATCAAAAATATAATTTAATTGGGCCTGCTGAACCCGAGGAAATTATAAATAAGCATTTCTATGATTCGATGGCTCCATTAACAAGCGTAGAGCTTATAGAAGATGAAAATGGTCTTGATTTAGGGACTGGAGCCGGCTTGCCTGGTGTTATTTGGAAGCTTATCTATCCTGAAATTTCATTTTATTTTTTAGATTCCAGGAAGAAAAGAATTAATTTTTTAAAGATGGTGAAGAATCAGCTAAAAATAAATAAATTTTATCCTTTAAAAGAAAGAGCTGAAAGGTTAGGCCAGCAAAAAGACTGGAGAGAACAATTTTCTTTTGTAACTGCAAGAGCTGTAGCGAGTATGGATATTTTAATAGAATATGTTTTGCCTTTTGTTAAAATAGGAGGTTATGCTTATTTATTTAAAGGACCAGATTATAAAAAAGAGATTTCTAATATTGATGAAATAGTAGAATTTTTAGGTGGTGGAGAGATCCAAACTATTGGTATTCAAGTTCCAGATTTAGATAGAGAGAGGTATCTTATAAAAATTAAAAAGATAAAGACTACACCTGAAAAATATCCTCGAAGAGTAGGGAAACCAAAAAAAGATCCATTAAAAAAAGAGGATATATCTATCTAAGTCCAGAAATAAGTAATTAAATATACTTTGATCGACAGTTTTAAAGTTGGAGGTAGCAGTTGATGCGTATTCCTTTTTTTAATAATGATGATAAAAAATCAAATAATGAACAGATAGTAAATGTTAATGTAGAAAATATTATTCCTAATCCATATCAGCCACGTCAGAGTTTTTCAGAAGATAATTTACAGGAATTAGCTGATTCTATTGCCAGTTATGGAGTAATCCAACCCTTAACAGTAAGGAAAATTGATGAAGAAGATAGTTATCAGTTAATTGCAGGCGAAAGAAGGTTAAGGGCAGTTAAATTGCTAGGAAAAAATGACGTTCCAGTAATCATTAAAAACCTTGAAAATAGAGAAATGGCGGAAATAGCTCTTATTGAGAATTTACAGAGAAAAGATCTTAATTTTATTGAAGAAGCAGAGGCCTACAATAAATTAATTGAAGAATTTAACCTTACTCAGACTGAATTAGCAGCAAGAATTGGTAAGGCTCAATCAACTATAGCTAATAAATTAAGATTATTAAATCTTCCAGGGTCTATTTTACATGTTATTCAACATGGTGGTCTTAATGAAAGGCAGGCAAGAGCTTTATTACAACTAGATAATAAAAGTGATATGTTAGATATAGTTGAAAAAGCAGTTAGAAAAGATCTGAATGTTAGAGAAACAGAAAAACTTGTAAATAAGATAAAAGATAACTCAGAACAGAAGCCTAAAGATTCTGAAACAGGTAAAATCACTGGAGCTTTTGCTGACATCAGGTTATATTTAAATACTATTGAAAATACAATTAATCAACTTGATGAAGCTGGTGCTAATTTTAATGTAGAACGTTCAGAATCAGAAGAAGCAGTTGAATTTCATATTAAAATTAAACGGGAACAAGCAGGGCAGGAGAGTGATTAAATGGCTAAAAAAATAGCTATTGTAAATCAAAAAGGCGGAGTCGGGAAAAGTACTACAGCAATAAATTTAGGGGCAGCATTAGCAGAAGAAGGATTAAAAGTTTTAATAGTAGATATTGACCCACAGGGCAATGCCAGTAGTGGGCTAGGAATTGATAAAACTGAAGTTGAATATTCTATATACGATCTCTTACTTGAAGATGTTGATTTTTCTGATGTAATTATTTCTGTTGAAGAGTCTAATCTAGATATTATTCCTGCAAATATAGATTTAGCTGGTGCAGAAATTGAGTTAGTCTCTCAGATATCCAGAGAAAGTAGATTAGATAAAGCTTTACATGCGGACACTGATTTTTACGATTATATTTTAATTGACTGCCCACCATCTTTAGGTTTATTAACATTAAATGCTTTGACTGCAGCTGATGGTGTGATTGTTCCTATACAATGCGAATATTATGCTTTGGAAGGGCTTGGTCAGTTATTAGAGACGATAAAATTAGTACAAAATAATTTAAATAGTAATTTAGAACTTGAAGGTGTTCTACTTACTATGTATGATAGTAGAACAAACCTTTCTGATCAGGTGGCTGATGAAGTGAAAAAACATTTTTCTAATGAAATTTATCAGACAGTAATTCCTAGAAATGTTAGACTAAGTGAAGCACCGAGTTTTGGCCAGTCTATTATTAGTTATGATAACAGATCTTCAGGAGCTAAAGCTTATCGCAATCTGGCCAAGGAGGTATTAAAGGATGGCTAAAAAGAAAAGATTAGGCAGAGGACTGGATGCTTTAATTAGTGATGACAGCAAAAAAGATGCCGCCGGCTTCAAAAATATTGATCTCGATAAGATAGAGGCTAATCCATATCAGCCAAGAGAGGATTTTAATGAATCTGATCTTTCTGAGCTGGCTGAGTCAATTGAAGCGAATGGTGTTATTCAGCCAATTATATTGACCCCGAATGAAGATAGTTATTACCTCGTTGCTGGAGAAAGAAGATGGCGAGCTGCTAGAATTGCTGGTTTGGACGAAATCCCATCTATAATACAGGAAATGGCCCCAGAAAAGATGATGGAATTAGCTTTAATTGAAAACATTCACCGTGAAGACTTAAATCCCCTTGAAGAATCTAAAGCTTATCAAAAACTCCTTGATGAATTTGATTTAACGCAAGCAGAACTTGCTGATAGATTAGGTAAGAGTCGCTCTGCAATTACCAATTCACTTCGCTTGTTAAAAGTCGCTGAAGATGTACAGTCTAAATTACTAGATGGCAGTTTATCATCAGGCCAGGTTAAAGCTTTAGCAGGGCTTTCATCAGAAAAAAAGCAGAAAGAAGCTATGGCGAAAGTTTTAACTGAAGAGATGAATGTGAGGCAGACTGAAAAATTAATTGCTGAGATTAAATCAAAAAAACAAAATAATAAAAGCAATAAAGTTCCAGAAAGCGAAGAGGATATTTTAGATGATCTCGAATTAATCGATAAAATTCACAATAAAGCGAATAAAAACTCTGAAGGTAAAGATTTAAACTCGGAAATAGAAACTGAGGCTAAAAATAATATCTATACCAGAGAATTGAATAGGCTAGCTGAAAGGCTTGCTAAATTAACAGGCCTGGAAGTTGAAGCAAGTAGAGTTAATAATCAGAATCGAATAGTTATATATTCTAAAGATTTTGATGAGTTAGAAAGACTTATAGATAATTTGAGCTAGATTTTTATGTTTCACGTGGAACATCTAATTTATGATTTTCAGCTAGATTAGGCTATAAATATTATTGTAATGTTTCACGTGGAACATTACAATATGGATATAGAGGTGTGAAAATGAAAGTAATAATAGTTGGTGGAGGAAAGATTGGAAGATATTTAACAAATGAATTTAAAGATAAATATGAAATTGTTCTTATTGAACAGGATAGAGATAAGTGCGATAGAATTAGAGAAAAATATGGAATTAGAATAGTCTGTGGAGATGGTTCCAAGCCTGATATTCTCGAAGAAGCCGGGATAGAAGAAGCTGATGTCGTTCTTCCTGTAACTGAAGATGATCAGGATAATTTAGTTATCTGTCAGCTAGCAGAAAGGCAGTATGATGTAAAGAGAACATTTACCAGGGTGAATACCCCGGGTAATGAAAGGTTATTTGATTGGTTAGGGGTAAATGTTGCTATAAGTAGTTCATCGATTTTAACTGGTTTGGTTAATCAAGAAGTTGCTATGCAAGATTTGAAAGGTATCTTAACAAAAAATCACGACAATCTAGAAATGCTTAGAGTAACAGTGAAAGATGGAGCAAAAGCAGTCAATAAGAAACTTAAAAATTTAGATTTGCCAATTGAAGTAGTTTTAGTCTCGATTTTAAGAGGCGATAAACCAATTGTTCCCAGGGGAAATACAACTGTCTGTGCTGGTGATATGATAGTTGTTTTAGCTAGAGAAGATTTTAAAGATGACATCTATAAAATATTTACTTAAAAAAATCTAAAATAAAATTATAAAAAATATTTTAAAATAAGCAGGAATTTTAACTTTTATTGCGAATATTAATAATAAGCAACATAAATTATAATTTGATATAAGTATCCGGAAGAATTTCAGGAGAGAGCTTTGTGTTTACAGAGCGCCGAAGGGGCAAGATCTTTAAAAGAGATTGAAACTCTCAGGCATAAGAATCCTGATTGGACGGAGCTCTGGACATTGTAATGAACAGGGGAGGCTGGAATTTTTCTGGCCTCCCCTTTGGTTGTATAATTTTGCACAATAATGTCGAGTTAGGCTATGTTGCTTATATAGTTTCAAAATTTTTTAAATATTTGCTTATATAATAGGAGGTGGACTATTTGAAGAAAACAGCATTAAATCAGCTTCATCATGACCTTGGAGCTAAGATGATTGATTTTGGGGGCTGGGAGATGCCGGTCCAGTATACAGGAATTATTGAAGAACATCAGGCGGTCAGAAATAATTGTGGTCTCTTTGACGTATCCCATATGGGGGAAATCGAGATTACTGGTTCTGGTGCAAAAAATTATGTTAACCGTTTGGTTACAAACCAGGTCGATGTTGAAGCTGGTAGAGTTATTTATACGCCAATGTGTTATGACAATGGTGGGATTATTGATGATCTGCTTGTTTATCGAATTGATGTAGATCATTATTTACTGGTTGTTAATGCTTCAAATAAAGAAAAGGATTTTGAGTGGGTTTCTGAACAAGCTCCAGAAGACGTTAATGTAAAAGACTTATCCGAGCAGTTTGGATTGTTGGCTTTACAGGGTCCAAAATCTGAAAAAGTATTAAACTCCCTTGTTGATTTTGACTTAAGCGAGATAAAACCTTTTAGGTTGGTGAAAGACAAAGTTAATGGTTTTGAAATGATTATTTCCAGAACAGGCTATACTGGCGAAGATGGTTTTGAGCTTTATTTAAATCCTGAAGATGCTGAAAAAACCTGGGATTCTATCATGGAAGCAGGAGCAGAATATGATATTATGCCTGCTGGCTTAGGTTGTAGGAACACTTTAAGATTAGAAGCGGCTTTATGTCTTTACGGCAATGATATAAATGAAGATACCAATCCTTTAGAAGCAGGGCTTAGTTGGACTGTTGAATTTGATAAAGATGATTTTTATGGGAAAGATGCTTTAATTGAGATTAAAGATGCTAGTATTGAGCGAAAACTTGTTGGGTTTATATTAAAAGATAGAGGAATAGCCCGTCATGGCTACGACATTGAAGTAAATGGCAATAAAGTAGGTTTTGTTACTAGTGGTAGTTTCTCCCCAACACTTGATGAAAATATAGGTTTGGGTTATTTGCAAGAGGAATTTGTAGAAATAGGCAAAGAAATTACTATAATGATAAGAAACAGAGAAGTTAAAGCTAAAGTTGTAGAATTACCATTTATATAAATAAAAATTATAGGAGGCTAAAATCATGAGTATACCAGAAGGATTTTATTATTCAGAAGATCATGAATGGTTAAAGGTTGAAGAAGGAGTAGGTACTATAGGAATTACTGATTTTGCTCAGGATGAATTAGGAGATATTGTTTTTGTAGAATTACCTCAAGTTGGCGATGAATTTGATAAAGAAGATAATTTTGGTGTTATTGAATCAGTAAAAGCAGTTTCTGATCTTTACATGCCAGTTAGTGGAGAAGTAGTTGAAGTAAACGAAGACCTACTGGATCAGCCAGAATTAGTTAATGATGAGCCTTTTAAAGGCGGTTGGATTGTAAAAGTATCATTAAGTGATGAAGATGAATTAGAAGAATTAATGGATGCAGATGAATATTCTAGTTTCTTAGAGGAGGAAGCCTAAATGAAATATATTTCTAACACACCTGAAGAACAGGAGAAAATGCTCTCTGATATAGGTGTGGAGGAAATTACTGATCTTTTTTCAGCTATTCCTGATAATATAAAACTCGATAAACCACTAGAACTACCTGATCCTATATCAGAGTTAGAAATGATGAATTTAGTTAATGAACGAGCTTCACGAAATACTGATTTAACTGAAGCAGATAGCTATTTAGGAGCAGGAGCCTATGATCACTATATACCATCTATTATAGATCATATGGTTTTAAGATCAGAGTTTTATACAGCTTATACACCATATCAAGCTGAATTAAGTCAGGGAACCCTCCAGGCTATTTATGAGTATCAGAGCATGATCGCAGAATTGACAGGAATGGGTATTGTTAATGCATCATTATTAGATGGTGGTTCATCATTAGGTGAAGCTGTCTTAATGGCTTTAAGGCATACAAGATTGAAAAAAGTCATAATGCCTAAATCTATCCACCCTTCCTATAGAGAGATAGCTAGAACCTATGGTGGCCCCCATGATGCTAAATTCGAAGAAATAGATTTGTCTGGTTCCTTAACAGATCTTAATCAATTAGAAGAGTCTCTTGATGATGAGACCGCAGCAGTTATAATTCAATATCCTAATTTTTATGGTTCTGTTGATGATATGAAAAAGATCGCTGATATGATTGAAAATCAGAAGAAAACTCTATTTATAGTCGTTGCCAATCCAATTGCTCTTGGAATGTTAAATGCTCCAGGTGAATTCAATGCTGATATTGTAATTGGAGAAGGGCAACCTCTTGGTAATGGAGTCAATTATGGCGGACCTTATCTAGGCTATATGGCGATTAGAGACGATCGTCGCCTTTTAAGACAGATGCCAGGACGTTTGGTCGGTAAAACAGAAGATGTTGAAGGCCAGGAAGGTTTTGTTATGACAATGCAGACTAGAGAGCAGCATATTAGAAGAGAAAAAGCCACTTCTAATATCTGTACAAATGAATCATTAAATGCATTAATGGCAACAATATATATGGCTACTATGGGCAAAAAAGGCATTGAAGAGGTAGCCTATCAATCATTTAATAAAACCCGTTATTTAAAAGGGCGATTAGAAGGGATATCTGGTTTAGAAGTAGTTAATGGAGATAATCATTTTCATGAAATATGGGTAAAAACAGAGAAACCAGCTTCAGAAGTTTTTAGTGAACTTTATGATAAATGTATTCTGGCTGGAGTTGATCTTTCTCAGTTCGATGAAGAAGAGGGTTTACTAATCTGTGTTACTGAAAAGAAGACTAGAGAAGATTTAGATAAATTTGTTTCAGCAATGGAGGTGGCAGTCAATGAATGAACCTCTAATTAAAGATTATAGTACTCCAGGCAGAAAAGGTTATAGTCTACCTGAATTAGATGTTGATAAGGTAGATCCCAAAGATAGTTTACCTGAAGGAACAGTTAGAGATGAAGCTCCTGATTTACCTGAGGTTAGTGAGGTTGATGTAGTAAGACATTTCACCAGTCTTTCAGAGGTTAATTATGGTGTAGATTCAGGTATTTATCCACTAGGATCATGTACAATGAAATATAATCCTAAGATAAATGAAGATGTTGCTAGAATTCCTGGTCTGGCTAATATTCATCCATTCCAGCCAGTCAATGAAGTTCAGGGAAGTCTTTCAATGTTATATGATCTTAAGGGATATTTAGCAGAAATAAGTGGTATGGATGAAGTTACTCTGCAACCTGCATCAGGAGCCCATGGTGAATATGTAGGTCTTATGATAATTAGAAAGTATTTTGAAACTAGAGGGGAAGAAAGGCATAAGATTATCGTACCTGATTCTGCTCATGGTACTAACCCCGCTACAGCAACGATGGCCGGTTATGAAGCTGTAGAGATAGAATCTAATGAACGAGGGATGGTCGATTTAGATAGCTTAAGAGAAGCCCTTGATGATGATGTAGCAGGATTAATGTTAACAAACCCTAATACATTAGGGATTTTTGAAAAGGATATCTGTGAAATAGCAGATATGGTTCATGATGCTGGCGGTCTACTATATTACGATGGAGCTAATATGAATGCTATTCTTAGCTATGCCCGTCCTGGAGATATGAATTTTGATGTTATGCATTTCAATCTCCATAAAACTTTCTCAACACCCCATGGTGGAGGAGGCCCAGGATCTGGTCCAGTCGGAGTCAAGAGATTTTTAACTCCATATCTGCCAAAACCCTTCTTGACTGAAAAAGATGGAGATTATTTCTGGGATTATGATAGGCCTGATTCAATGGGTAGAGTTCATAATTTTTACGGAAATTATGGTGTAATGCTTAGAGCATTCACTTATATTAGAGGACATGGCAAGTCTGGCTTGAAAGAAATTACAGAAAATGCTGTTTTAAATGCGAATTATTTAAAAGCAAAATTAAAAAATGATTATGAACTTCCATTTAGTGCAGATAGTCTTCATGAATTTGTTCTTTCTGGTAGTAAACAGAAAGCAAAGGGTGTATCTACTCTTAATATTGCTAAAAGATTATTAGATTATGATCAATATGCTCCTACTATTTATTTCCCATTGGTAGTTAAAGAAGCAATGATGATTGAACCAACTGAAACTGAGAATTTAAGATCTCTTGATCGGTTTATTGAAACTTTAGAGACTATTTCCCGGGAAATAGATGAGGATCCAGAAATGGTTAAAAATGCTCCACACACTACAGTTGTAAGAAGATTGGATGAAGCAAAAGCAGCGAGAAATCCGGACCTTCGCTGGTAATAGCTAAAATCTCTTGTTATTATAATTAAGCACTCTGATGTCTATCATCAGGGTGCTTTTCTTCTTATTAAGGTTATGGTATAATCTAAACAGGTGATTACAATGAGAGAAGAGACATATTTAACGGATTATTCAGATGATCTTGTGGAGAAATATGAACAAGGAACAGAATTTATAGATAGAGGTAAAGACCCAGAAGGTGAAGATATTCTCCGTGAGGTTATTGAAAGAGAAGAAAATTTTGCTCCTGCCTATAATAAATTAGCTGTTATGTATATCAGGCAGGATAATAAAGATGATGCTAGAGAAATTTTGAGGTACGTACTAGAAGAGGTAGACCCTAAATTCCCTCCAGCTCTGACAAATATGGGGAGTTTAGAAAGAGAAGCAGGCAATGCTTATAAAGCAAAAGAGCTTTATCAAGAAGCAATTGATTTAAATTCTGAATATGGTCCTGCTTATAATAATCTTGGGGTTATTTTAAGAGATGAAGGTGAAATTTCTAAGTCAGTAAAATATTTAAAGAAAGCTAGAAAACTTGGAACCTACGCTTTTAAAACAAAAGAAGATACTCCAATCTATAAAGATCCTGGTTGTATGGTTCCAATAATTTTAGGTTTTGTCTTTTTAATTTTAACTGTTTTTTGGTTATTTTAGTGTAATAAGGGGTGGTTTGAGGTGAAGTCAGAAGAAATCTCTAAGTTGAAACCAGGAGATATAATAAAGTTAAAAAAAGAACATCCCTGTGGGACAAATCGTTGGGAATTAATTAGAATTGGGATGGATGTTAAAATTAAATGTATTGAATGCCAGAATTATATTAGTCTTACAAGGAAAAATTTTAGTAAATCCTATAAAGAGACATTAGGGCGGGGGCCTGATAATTAATGGAATTAGGAATTATTGGTTTACCGAATTCAGGAAAATCAACTCTTTTTAATGCTTTAACTGAGGCAGGAATCTCTGCAGACAACTATCCCTTTTGTACTATTGAACCGAATGTTGGTGTTGTTAATGTTGATGATAAAAGATTAGATAAACTCTGCCATGAGTATGAACCAGATGACTGTACACCAGCACCTATAAAGTTTGTTGATATAGCAGGTCTGGTTGAAGGTGCAAGCAGAGGAGAAGGGTTAGGGAATAAATTTTTAAGTCATATTCGTGAAGTTGAAGCTATTATCCATGTTGTCCGTTTTTTTGAAGATGAAAATGTAGCCCATGTCAGTGGCAATATTAATCCTATTCAAGATGTTGAAATAATTGAAACTGAATTAATCGAAGCTGATTTAGAAACTTTAAGAAGGCGCCAGGAGAAAACAGAGAAGATGTTGAAAACTGGTGAAGATAAATATAAAGAAGAAATGAAAATAATTGAAAAGATAGAAA
Source organism: uncultured Halanaerobiaceae bacterium (assembly GCA_964405365.1). Taxonomy (GTDB): domain Bacteria; phylum Bacillota; class Halanaerobiia; order Halanaerobiales; family Halarsenatibacteraceae; genus Halonatronomonas. Next base: position 1,017 of record CAYONR010000023.1, on the reverse strand, counting down.
CTGAACTTAAAGCTGGAATTCCAGTTAGATTACAAAACTTAAATGATAATGCCAGAAGACTTGCAGATGAACTTTTCTTTTTAACTGATAAGCCTGTTTTATATGTAGCGAATATGTCTGAGAAGCAATTAGAAAACATTGATAAGATAGATAGGTATCAAAGTTTAAAAAATAAAGCTGATAATGAAGAGGCCGGTTTAATTAAGATATCAGCAGTATTTGAATTAGAGTTAATAGATTTAGATGCTGAAGAAAAAGAAATGTTTTTAGATGAATTAGGACTTTCAGAACCTGGATTAAAATACTTGATTAATGCTGGATATGATCTTTTAGATTTAATTACTTTTTATACAGTTGCAGGTGGGAGAGAAGTAAGAGCTACACCAATTCCAAAAGGAACAGAGATAGTTAAAGCGGCAGGGAAGATCCATTCTTCAATGGAAGAAGGTTTCATTAGAGCAGAAGTGGTTAACTTTAAAGATTGGAATGAACATGGTGGAATGTCTGAAGCAAGAGATGCAGGAGAAGTTAGAATTGAAGGTAAAGATTACATAGTTGAAGATGGCGATATCTGTCATTTTAGATTTGAAGATTGATGAATATTTATTTTATATATGCTTGCAAGATAGTTTTAGTAATGCTATAATATTAAAAGGTCTGCGAAAAGCAGATCAAACTTCCATGCTCTATTAGAAATAGGGCCGTTAAGACCGGATGGAGGAGGTGAATTATAAATGAGAAGAAATTATGAAGCCACTTTTATTTTGAATAACGAGATAACTGAAGAGGAACATGAAAAAGCAGTTGAGCGTATCAAAAGTTCAGTTGAAAATACAGAAGGTGAGATTACTGAGTTAGAAGATTGGGGAGAGAAGCGTCTTGCTTATTCAATCAATGATTTATACTCAGGATATTACTATATGCTGAACTTTGAAGGGAATGCAGATACAGTTGATGAACTAGAGCGTAATCTTAAACTTATCGGTGGAGTAATGCGTTATATGGTTATTAGAGTCG
>CAYONR010000022.1:0-14750 GCA_964405365.1 uncultured Halanaerobiaceae bacterium | reverse complement strand
GTTCAAGGGCAAATACAGATATTATAAAGAATGGTAAAGAAGCAGCTTATATAGAGGCTAGTTATTTTATTGACCTATCTGATAAATTAAGTGAAATTTTAGAAGAAGCTGGTGTTGAGCTGGATCCAGAAATACTACTATTATCCAGAGAAATTAGAAGAAATGGCCGAAATCGATGTCGTATCAATGGTCAGTTGGTACCTTTGAAGTTAATTAAAGAAGTTGCTGAATTTTTAGTTGATATACATGGTCAGCATGAGCATCAGAACCTTTTACAGAATTCATATCATATAGAGCTTCTCGATGAACTTTTACCTGGAGATATCAAGGATAAATTAACAAAAATTGAAGAAGTTTTTTATCAGTTAAGTGAAATAAAAAAAGAACAAGATAGATTAAGTAACCAAGTTAGTGATAGAGCAAGACGGCTCGATATAATAGAATATCAGCTTGATGAGATAGAGTCAGCTAATTTAAAACCTGGTGAATTAAATGAAATTAAATCAAAATTAAAAAGACTTGAAAATATTGAAGATATAGCTGCGACTATTTATAAATCCATAGATTTAATATCAGGGGATCAGCATAATCAAGAGGCCCTTTTAGATCAATTAGGTAAAATTAGTAGTGATTTATCAAAAATAGTTGAATTTGATGATGATATAAAAGAATTATCAGAATTAGCTGATCAAAGTTTTTATACATTACAGGAATTAAATTTTCAACTTCAAGATTATCATGATCAAATTGATTTTAATGAGAGTGAATTATCTGAATTAAGAGAAAGACTGGATGTATTAAATACTATGCTTAGAAAATATGGTGAGACTATTTCTGAAGTTTTAAGTTATAGAGATGATTTGATTGAAGAAAAGCAAGATTTAGAAAGTATTGAAAAGAAAATTGCTGACTTAAATAAAAAAGAAGAAAAATTGAAAGCAGATTATAAAGTTTTGGATAATGAAATTTCATTAGCGAGAAAAAAGCAAGCTCAATGGCTTGAAAATGAAATTACCAAGGAATTAAAAGATCTTGCTATGGAAGAAGCCAGATTTAAAGTTGAATTTAAAGAAGGTGAGATTTCCCCTAATGGTAGTGATCAAGTTAAATTTTTGATTTCGACTAATTTAGGTGGCGAACTGAAAGAACTATCAAAGATAGCTTCAGGAGGAGAAATTTCAAGAGTTATGCTTGCTTTTAAAAGTATTATTGCAGGTCATGACAAAGTTAAAACAATCATTTTTGATGAGATAGAAACTGGTGTAGGTGGAGAAACCGCAAAACAGGTGGCAGCTAGATTATATAGGATTTCAACTGATAGACAGGTGATTTCGATTTCTCACCTGCCACAAATAGCCTCTTTAGCTGACCGTCATTTTTTTATTTATAAAGAAACAGAAAATCAAGTTACAAAGACTAAGATTGAAAGATTAGATGAAATTGAACGAGAAGAGGAGATTGCCAGAATGATTAGTGGTGATCATAAGACAGAAACTGGCTTAAAACATGCTAGTGAATTATTAAAAGAAGCTGAAGAATTAAAAGTAACAATTTAGTTTCTTGTGATAAATTTGATTAGTTTTGAAGGTCTTTTTTGATTTATGAAGAAATATAATGATATAAGTAAATGTAATTATTATAAATAAATCAAAAAATTATTAAAATATTAATTCAGGAGGGCATGTTAGTGGAGGAAACTACAAAGATTGCGATTATTGATGATAACAAGCATTTTTGTCAGCTAGTAGAAGATCATTTATCTAAAAGCAGTAGATTTAAAGTAACAGGCAAAGCCCATGATGGAAAAGAGGCTTTAGATTTAATTAAAAATATTAAACCAGATGTTTTACTTTTAGATTTAGTAATGCCTCATTTAGATGGTTTAGAAGTCATGAAAGAGCTTCAAGAATTTGATCAATTTTTTGAAATGAAAATAATTCTGTTAACAGCTTTTGGTAAAGAAAATGTTACTAGAGAAGCTGGGAATTTAGGTGCAGATTATGTAGTTATGAAACCGTTTGAATTAGAAAGACTTACTGATAGGTTAGAGCAATTAATTAGTCCTAATTTTGAAGAAAACAGTTTAAATATTATAGAATTCACTAGTGATGACTCAAATATAATAAATAAAGATAGAAATAATAATAAGAATCTTGACCTTGATATTTTAATTACTGAAATTTTCCATAAAATTGGTGTACCATCTCATATTAAAGGCTATTTATACTTGAAAACTGCTGTTGAAATGGTAGTTAATGAGGTAGAATTATTAGGTGCTGTAACAAAGAAGTTGTATCCCAAAGTTGCAGAAGAGTTTAATTCTAAAGATAGTCGTGTTGAAAGAGCTATAAGACATGCTATTGATCTTACATGGGAGCAGGGTAATCAAAAGATTATAAATAAATATTTCAAAAACGTTATTACCAGTTCCAGAGGTAAGCCTACTAATTCTCAATTTATTGCTAAAATTTCGGATATAATTAGAATTGAAGCAAAAACAAGATTATAATAAAGTTGATTTATTTCATTTAAACTTTTTACATATATTTTTGCAAATAAATTAGAAATTAATTGATTTCACCTGGAGAATTCTTGAATAATTTTTTAGCGGGTTTGAAATAGACTAGAGGCAACATAGAAGTAATAGGGAGGAAAATATTTGAAAAGAATTTGAGTCTGATTGGAAAGAATTTTCTGATCAGACTTTTCTATTTGATAAAATTTTATTTGATAAGATTTAATATAAGGAGATGATAATATGGCAAACCAGAAAGAGAAAGAAATTTTAGATAGAATGGCACAATTAGGCTTTAATAAATATGAAGCAAAAACATATATAACTTTACTCGAAGATAGTGAAATCAGTGCCTATGAGATAAGTAAACAGTCTGGAGTGCCTCAATCAAAAATTTATGAGACAGTTAAAGGTTTAGTAGAAGAGGGAATAATTATTGCCCAGGGTAGTAATCCAGTTCATTACTCTCCATTACCGTTAAAAGAATTTATCAGTCGTTACAGGAAAAAATTAGAAGAAAATCTATCGACTTTAGAAGATGAACTTAAAGATTTAGGTCAACAGCCTGATATTGATTATATGTGGCATTTTCAGGGAAAGCAGAGTTGTTTGGATAAAGCTAGAGAGATAATTCAAGATGCAGAAGAAAGTCTATTATTAGAGATATGGGAGGAAGAACTGGAGGGAATTAAAAAAGAATTAATTATTGCAGCCAGGAATGATGTTTCTATAACTACAGTTTTTTACGGGGAATCAACTGAACTTCCAGGAGAAGTTTTTTATCATAGACTAGAAGGATTAAGTCAAGCAGCAACAGAGGAAGGGCGCTGGCTTACAGTTATTGCTGATAAACAAAATTGTTTTTTTGGTTCATTTGGTAGTGAAGATACAGAAGCTATTTGGACCCAGAATAAAGCATTCATGTTGATGGCAAAAAGCTTTATTAGCCATGATATATATATATCGGAAATAAATAAAGAGTTTGGAGAAGAGCTCGATAAAAGGTTTGGACCTAATTTAAGTGATTTAAGAAGAAATTTTTAATAAAATTCTTGACAAATTGTTATTAGAATATTATACTGATATCGTATTAACTACTAAGGTTGTTAATAAAATTTAAGCTTTAATTATCCTTTATGAAGGAGTGGTAACAGTGGCTGAATCTCCGCTGATGGTTAAGTCAGAAATTGGACGATTAAAAAAAGTTTTAATCCACAGACCAGGTCTTGAAATAGAAAGGTTGACTCCGGAACTATTAGATAGGCTTCTTTTTGATGATATTCCTTATTTAGAGATTGCTCGCAAGGAACATGATTATTTTGCTGAAATTCTTAAAGATAATGGAATAGAAGTTGAATATCTTGAAGAATTAACTGCTGAAGCTATTGCAGAGCCAGGAGTAAGAGAGAAATTTTTAGAACAATTTCTTGATGAGTCAGGTCTTTTAGCTGAATATAGAAGAGAAGCTGTAAAGAACTGGTTATCTAAGTTTGATAATAAAGATTTGATCGTTAATTTAATGTCTGGCATTAAGAAAACAGAAATAGACAATTTAGTTGATAGGTCTTTAGCTGATAGGGTTAATACTGATTATCCATTTATTTTAGATCCGATGCCGAATCTTTATTTTACCAGAGATCCATTTGCTACAATTGGTACTGGGATAAGTTTGAATCATATGAAGACTGAAACTAGAAATAGAGAAACTATTTTTGCCGAATATATTTTTAATTTTCATCCAGATTATAAAGATGTTGATATCCCGCGCTGGTTTAGTCGTTATGACAATAAGTCTTTAGAAGGTGGAGATCAGTTAGTATTGAGTTCCGAGGTTTTAGCATTAGGTATATCTCAAAGAACTGAAGCCGCTTCTATTGAACAGTTTGCAGGCGATATACTGCGTTCAGATCAGAGCTTTAATAGAGTTTTAGCTTTACAAATTCCATCAAAAAGAGCTTTTATGCATCTGGATACTGTATTTACAATGGTTGATTATGATAAATTTACAATTCATGCTGAGATTGAAGGCCCATTAGTAGTTTATTCATTGACTTTAGATGGAGAAGGTCAGTTACAAATCAGTAAAGAAAAATCGACTTTAAGTGAATTATTAAAGACTTATTTAGGTTTAGAATCAGTTGAATTGATTAGATGTGCAGGGGGAGACTTGATTGATGGTGGCCGTGAACAGTGGAATGATGGCTCTAATACTTTGGCAATTGCCCCTGGTGAAGTAGTTGTTTATACAAGAAATTATGTTACTAATCGTCTTTTAGAAGAAAAAGGCATCACTTTACATAAGATGCCTAGTTCTGAATTATCTAGAGGAAGAGGAGGACCTCGCTGTATGAGTATGCCTCTCGTTAGAGAAAAAATATAATAAATTTATTAGGAGGAATTTTAAATGCCAAAAAATTTATCAGGAAAGAACTTTTTAACATTGTTGGATTTTTCAAGAGAAGATATTGAGTATTTACTTCAGCTATCACATGATTTAAAACAAAAGAAAAGATCAGGAATAAAAGGTGACTTATTAAAAGACCAGAATATTGCATTGATCTTTGAGAAGCCTTCAACCAGAACCCGTTGTGCTTTTGCTGTAGGCGCAGCTGATGAAGGAGCTAGTACTGAATATTTAGGCAAAAATGATATACAGTTAGGTAAAAAAGAATCTGTTGCCGATACTGCCAGAGTTTTAGGCCGTTATTTTGATGGTATTCAGTATAGAGGTTTTGAGCATGAAACTGTAGAAATTCTCGGGAAGTATGCTGGTGTTCCTGTATGGAATGGGTTGACTGATCAATATCATCCCACTCAGATTTTAGCTGATTTAATGACCATGGAAGAAAATTTTGGTTACCTTGAAGGTTTAAATTTCGTTTATACTGGTGATGGCCGAAATAATATGGCTAATTCTCTGATGATCGGTGGAGCCATTGTCGGTTTAAATGTTACAATTTGCTCACCAGAAAGTCTATGGCCAAAAGATGAATTAGTGAAAAAAGCTGAAATATTTGCTGAAGCATCTGGCGGGAGTGTTACATTAACTGCTGATCCTGTTGCAGGCGTTGAAGATGCAGATGTAATTTATACTGATGTCTGGGTCTCAATGGGAGAAGAAGATCAGTTTGAAGATAGAATTGAATTATTAAAACCATATCAGGTAAATCAAGAGATGATTGATAATACAGATAATCCTGATGTTATTTTCCTCCATTGTCTACCTGCTTATCATAACCGCGAAACCGAAAATGGCGAAAAAATATATCAGGATCATGGAATGGCAGAAATGGAAGTAACTGATGAGGTTTTTGAATCAGAACATTCAAAAGTATTTGATCAGGCTGAAAATAGAATGCATACAATAAAAGCAGTTATGGTAGCCACACTGGGTAAATAAAAACTTGATAATAACAAGAAAATAATATACTATTTAAGTAAGACTATATAAATTAAATATAATTAAAATTGGAGGAATTGATTTTATGGCACGTATGGTAATAGCGTTAGGCGGAAATGCTTTAGGCAGTAACCCTGCTGAACAACAGGAAGCAGTTAAAAGTACAGCAAGTTCAATAGTTGATTTACTTGAAAATGGTCATCAGATAACTTTAGCTCATGGTAATGGGCCACAGGTTGGTATGATTAATCTGGCATTTGAAGTTTCTGCAGCATCACCTGAAGGGACTCCTGAAATGCCCTTTCCTGAATGTGGGGCAATGAGTCAGGGCTATATAGGATATCATTTACAAAATGCTATCAGAGAAGAAATGAAATCTAGAAATGTTGATAAAAATGCTGCCACTGTAATAACCCAGGTTGTAGTTGAGGAAGATGATCCTGCATTTGAAAATCCAACTAAGCCTATTGGAGCTTTTTATACAGAAAAAGAAGCAGAAGAATTAAGAACTTCTAAAGGTTATGACATGGTAGAAGATGCTGGTAGAGGCTATCGAAGAGTTGTGCCAAGCCCTATTCCAGTGGATATAGCTGAGAAAGATATTATTTCGGATCTAGTCTCTAATGGCGAGGTAGTAATTGCTTGCGGCGGTGGAGGCATCCCGGTAGTGAGAACTGGTGATGGCCTTAAAGGTGTTCCTGCAGTTATAGATAAAGATTATGCAAGTGAAAAACTTGCTGAATTACTTGATGCTGATTATTTAGTTATTTTAACAGCTGTGGAGCAAGTAGCAATTAATTTTGGTACTCCAGAGCAAAAAGATCTAGATAAGATGGATTTAAAGACTGCTGAAAAATATTGTGAAGAAGGACATTTTGCTCCAGGAAGTATGCTACCTAAGGTAAAAGCAGCAATGAAGTTTGCTGAAAGTGGTGAAGGTCGAAAATCTTTAATTACATCACTTGAAAAAGCTAGAGCCGGTTTAAAAGGTGAAACAGGAACATTAATAATTGATGAATAACCTTAAATAAAATATTAAATATGATATAATTAATAGGGCTATCTTATATTAAGATAGCCCTCTATTCTTATATTTGAAATAAAGAATATCAGTAGTAGAACTTTAATTTGTTTAAAATGATAATTTGCAGCAGCCATTAAATTTATGGTAAAATTAAAGAACGGAAAGTATTATGAAGAGGTGAAATTATGGCAGGTAAAAAGATTGCTAATTTACAAGATGAGATCAATAAATTAAAAAAGATCAATCGTAAAAAAGATGTCATTATTGATTCTACCCATGATGGTATGATAGCAATCAACTCTGACTGTAAAGTCGAATTATTTAATCAAGCTGCTGCCAATATTCTGAACCTTAATCAGGAAGATGTAATCGGTTATGATGTGAGAGAGGTTATACCGAATACTAGACTTCATATAGTTTTGAAAAATGAAGAACCTGAATTAAATCGTTTTCAGCAGGTAGATTATACTCAGATTGTTACAAATAGAGTTCCAGTAAAAGGTGATGATGGAGAGATTATTGGAGCTGTAGCTGTTTTTAGAGATAAAACTGAAGTTACTAGATTGGCTGAAGAAATAACTAATTTGAAAGAAATCCAGGGTATGCTTGAGGCTATAATAAATTCCACCCAGGATGCCATTTCTGTTGTTGATGAAAATGGGAAGGGGATTCTGATTAATCCGGCCTATACAAGGTTGACTGGACTTACTGAAGAAGATGTAATAGGAAAACCAGCAGATGTCGATATTGCTGAAGGTCAATCTATGCATTATAAGGTTTTAAAGACTAAAGAAAAAGTACAAGGAGTCAGGATGAGAGTTGGTCCTCAGCGAAAAGATGTGATCGTCGATGTTGCCCCTATTATGGTAGATGAAGAACTAAAAGGTAGTGTCGGTGTAATAAAAGATGTATCGGAAATTAAAAATTTAACAGAAGAGCTAGATCAAGCAAGACAGATGCTCCGCCAATTAAAAGCCCGATATAGCTTTAAAGATATAGTTGGTAGGAGTCAGACTATGCAGGCAGTAATTAATAAAGCAAGAAAAGCCTCTCAGACCCCTGCAACTGTATTACTTAGGGGAGAAAGTGGTACCGGTAAGGAATTATTTGCCCATGCAATTCATAATGAAAGCAAGAGAAGTAATAAGAAATTTATCAGGGTTAATTGTAGCGCTTTAGTCGATAGCTTACTGGAAAGTGAACTATTTGGTTATGAAGAAGGAGCCTTTACAGGGGCTAAAAAAGGTGGCAAAAAAGGTGTATTTGAAGAAGCAGATGGAGGAACAATTTTTCTTGATGAAATCGGAAAGATAAGTCCTAATTTACAGTCTAAGTTGCTTAGAGTTTTACAGGAAAGGGAAGTCGTCCGAGTAGGAGGAACTCGACCGATCTCAATCGATGTAAGAGTTATAGTTGCAACTAATATAAATTTAGAAAGAGCTATTCAGGAAGATCGTTTTAGGGAAGATTTATATTATCGTTTAAATGTTTTTCCCCTAAATATTCCGCCATTAAGAGATAGATTAGAAGATATAAAATCAATGGCAGAGCATATAATAAGAAAGTTTAATCAGGAGTATGGGCGTTCAGTAAAAGGCATTACAGACCGAGCTGTTGATGAATTACAAAAATATGACTGGCCAGGTAATGTTAGAGAGTTAGAAAATATTATTAGCCAGGCAATGATTCATCTGGCAAAAAATGAGGATTATATCGATACTGATCATCTTCCTGGTTTAAATATTGAAGAGCCAGTAGATATTAAGATAAAGCCAAAGCAGGAAGCAATTTCATTTGAAGAACATTCATTAAAAGAAATCTTAAATGAAACAGAGAAAAAGTTGATTTTAAAGGCCTTAGAAGATACTGATGGAAATAGATCTGAAGCTGCCAATCTTTTAGGAATTGCTGTTAGAAGCCTTTATTATAAATTAGATAAATACGGAATTGACTAATAATTGAAAAACTCTGCCTGCAAAAGTTTGCAGATTATGATTAAAATTGCAGGTATTTAGGTCTTTAATTATAAGCATTATTAATATTATTTTATTAAAATAAAGAAATATAATAAATTTGAATAGTCTATACTGTTGATTTTACCGCCTTTTTAAAAAAATAAAGGCGGTTTTTTTAATTTAAGTATAAAAATCCGAAACCTGGCATGGTAATTGCATTTATTATAGAATGAGGAGTTAAATAAATTATAAGCTTTAATTTCAAAAATATATTAAGGGGGTATATTAATGGAGATTTTTGAACAGATGAAGGAGCATGGCCATGAGCAAGTAATGTTTTTTCAGGAAAAAAAGACAGATCTAAAAGCTATTATAGCGATTCATAATACTGTGTTAGGTCCTGGATTAGGCGGTTGTCGAATGTGGGATTATGAAAGTGAAGATGAAGCTCTTAATGATGTACTTAGGTTATCAAAGGGAATGACTTATAAAGCCGGAATTTCTGGGGAAGATTTTGGAGGCGGCAAATCAGTTATCTGGGGAGATCCTGAAACCCATAGAACAGAAGGGTTATTTAGAGCTTTAGGCCGTTTTATTAATTCTTTAGGTGGCCGCTACAGTACAGGCACAGATGTCGGCACAATGCCTGAAGATTTTGTTCTCATGAGAAAAGAAACCCCATATGTTGGTGCCCTACCAAAAGAGTATGGCGGTGGTGGAGATTCATCAATACCAACTGCATATGGAACTTTTATGGGAATAAAAGCCAGTTGCAAATATCGTTATGGTAATGAAGATCTTAGTGATAAAAAAATTGCTATTCAGGGATTAGGTAAAGTCGGTTACAAACTGGCCAGGCAGCTTAAAGAAGAAGGTGCTGAATTAGTCGGTACTGATGTAGTTGAAGAAAATATTGAAAGAGCTAAAGAATTAGGCATGGAAATAGTTGAACCAGATGAGATTTATGGTGTCGACTGTGATATCTTTTCACCTAATGCTTTAGGAGCAGTGATTAACGATGATACAATTGACCGCTTTAAATGCGATATTATTTGTGGTGCCGCTAATAATGTTTTAGCTGAAAAACGTCATAGTAAAGAATTAGTGGATAGAGATATCTTATATGCCCCTGATTATGTTGTAAATGCTGGAGGTCTGATTCTTGTCTGTGATGAAATGGAGCCTAATGGTTATAGCGAAGAACGGACACTGAAGAAGACTGAAGGAATCTATGATAAATTATTAAAAGTATTTAAAATTGCAGAGAAAGAAGAAATTACTACTGATAAAGCAGCAGATCGATTAGTTGAAGAACGGATTGAAACTGTCGAAACGATTGGAACTATTCATCAGAATAATTAGGATGTAAGGAGGCAGATTAATGGTTGCCAGTATTAAAGATTTAATTAATAAGGCTAAAAAAACAGAACCATTAAGACTCGCAGTAGCAGCAGCAGGTGATCCAGTTGTTTTAGAAAGTGTTTCTAAAGCAGCAAGAGATGGAATAATTGATCCAATCCTAATAGGTGCTGAGGATAAGATAAAAGCAGCTAGAGCTGAATTAGATCAGGACTTTGAGGCAGAAGTTGTCCCTACAAAAGATAATAAGGAGAGTGCAGCTAAAGCTATTGAAATGATAGCTGATGGTAAAGCTGATTTTCCTATGAAAGGCCAGCTTAGCACAAAAGTTATTCTTCAAGCATTATTAAACAAAGAATATGGTCTTCGTCAGGAAGGGTTGTTAAGCCTGATAAGTCTAATTTATTTAGAAAAAGAAAACCGTGTAATTTTAATGACTGATGGGGGCATGAATATTGCTCCTGATTTAAATGATAAGATTTCAATAGTTAATAATGCAGTTACAATTGCAAGGTCTATAGGTATTGAAACACCCAAAGTTGCTCCACTGGCAGCTGTTGAAAAGGTAAATGAAAAAATGTCTGCCACTCTAGAGGCATCTATGTTATCAAAGATGGCAGATAGAGGTCAGATAAAAAATTGTGAGATAGATGGCCCGCTTGCTCTTGATAATGCAATTTCTAAGTCAGCTGCTGAACAAAAAGGAATCGGAGGAAATGTCGCTGGAAATGCAGATATTCTCTTAGCTCCTGATATTGAAGCAGGTAATGTTTTATATAAAGCCTGGATTTTTTATGCAGGTCTTTCATCAGCAAGTCTGGTTTTTGGTGCAAAAGTTCCGCTGGTGCTGACTTCTAGAGCTGATAGTCCTGAAACTAAATATAATTCTATAGCACTTGGTAAAGTCGTTACATCTGGTTTAGCAGATCTTTAATTACAAAAATTATTAGGGGGAATAAAAAAATGAGTAAAGTATTTGAGTTAATGGGAGAACATGATTTCGAGCAGGTAGTCTTTAACTATGATGAAGAGTCTGGATTAAAGGCGATAATTTGTATCCATGATACTACCTTAGGCCCTGCCCTTGGTGGAACAAGAATGTGGAATTATGATAATGAAGAAGAAGCTATCGTTGATGTTACAAGACTGGCAAGAGGTATGACCTACAAAGCTGCAGCTGCTGGGTTAAACTTAGGTGGCGGAAAAGCAGTTATTATTGGTGATGCAGACAAGGATAAGAGTGAAGAACTATGGCGCTCATTTGGCCGTTTTGTTCAAAGCCTTAATGGCCGTTATATAACTGCTGAAGATGTTAATACAACAGTAAATGATATGGCCTTTGTCAATGAAGAGACAGATCATGTTACAGGCTTACCTGGAACAAGTGGAGATCCCTCACCAGTTACAGCTTATGGTGTCTGGAGATCTATGCTGGCCAGTATTGAAGAAAAATATGGTTCAACTGATATCTCAGGTAAGACTGTTGCTGTGCAGGGTGTTGGAAGCGTTGGTTACTATCTCTGCAAGCATATATCTGAAGCCGGTGGAAAATTAATTGTTACTGATATTAAAGATAGTAGAATTGAAAAAGTTAAATCAGAATTTGGTGCAGAAGCCGTTGCTCCAGATGAAATCTATGGTGTAGATGCAGAAATATTTGCTCCTACAGCACTTGGCGCAGTTATCAACGATGATACAATTCCTCAGTTTAAGTTTGATATCGTCTGTGGAGGAGCCAACAATGTTCTAGCAGAAGAACGCCATGGAGATATTCTTGATGAAAAAGATATTCTATATGCCCCTGATTATGTTGCCAATGCCGGTGGCCTAATAAATGTATATGATGAACTACAGGGCTATAATAAAGATAGAGCTTTAAGTAGAGCTAAAAAGATCTTTGATAATACAAAGAGAGTTTATGAGATTAGTAAAAGAGATAATATTCCAACTTATAAAGCAGCAGATATCATGGCTGAAGAAAGAATCGCTAAAATTGGCCGTGTCCGCAGCAATTATTTAGTAAGGTAGGTATAAAAGAAATGTCTGAAAATAATATTTTAGTAATAAACCCAGGTTCAACCTCCACAAAGCTGGCCCTTTATCAGGGTCAGCAGGAGGTTATGACTTCAACAATCGAGCATAGCCAGGAAGAACTGGCTGGTTTTGAAAAGATTACAGATCAATTAGGCCTTAGAGTCAAATATATCCGAGAATTTCTTAAAGATAATTCTGTAACTATAAAAGATTTAGCTGCAGTAGTTGGCAGGGGAGGGCTTCTCAAGCCAATTCCTGGAGGGACTTATAAAGTTAATGATAAGATGCTTAAAGATCTAAAAGCTGGATTACAGGGAGAGCATGCCAGCAATTTAGGTGGTTTAATTGCAGATTCATTAGCTGAAGAAGCAGGAGCAGAAGCTTTTATAGTAGATCCTGTTGTAGTTGATGAATTAGATGATCTCGCCAGGCTTTCTGGCCATCCACTCTTTGAACGCAAAAGTATTTTCCATGCTTTAAATCAAAAAGCTGTAGCCAGAAATTATGCCAGTGAGATAGAAAAGAATTATGACGATATAACCGTTATTGTAGCCCATCTTGGTGGTGGGATTTCAGTTGGTCTTCATCATCAAGGCAAAGTCATAGATGTTAATAATGCTTTAGCCGGAGAAGGTCCATTTTCACCAAATCGTTCTGGCGGATTACCGACACTCGATCTGGCAAATTACTGCTACGAACCTGACAATGATTATAATGATGTCAAAAAGAAGCTTCTCGGTGGCGGTGGTGTTGTTGCCTATTTAAATACTAATGACATGCGTGAAGTTGAAGAAAAGGCCGAAGCTGGAAATGAAGAAGCTGATTTAATTTACAGGGGTATGGCCTATCAGGTAGCCAAAGAGATAGGCTCACTAGGGCCAGTTGTAAATGGCAAGATAGATGCAATTTTACTAACTGGAGGAATAGCATATTCAGATTATTTTATAAATCAAGTTAAAGACCAGGTTAATTATTTAGCCCCGGTTGAAACCTATCCAGGCGAAGAAGAAATGTCTGCCCTGGCGGCTGGTGCTGAAAGAGTTTTGGTCGGTCAGGAAAAAGCAAAGACTTATCAATAAAATAATTTAATTTGATATAATTTTATTGAATAAAAGGAGGAGAATTACCTTGGTTAAAGATGAAAAAGTCGTTTTTGATGAAGAACGCTGCAAAGGCTGTAAATTATGTGTTAATGTTTGCCCGGTAAATATAATTGAGATGGCAGAAGATAGAATTAACAGTCAAGGTTTTCATCCAGCAGAAGTAAAAGATGAGAATCAGGATGATTGTATTAGTTGCAAACAATGCTATCAGATGTGTCCTGATGTCTGTATAACACTTTATAAATAAATGATATGAGGATTTAAATAATTAAAGGAGGTAGTTTAATGTCTGAAAAAAAGTTAATGAAAGGAAATGAGGTTGTTGGTGAATCTGCTATAAGAGCAGGCTGTCGATATTTTTTCGGTTATCCAATAACTCCTCAAAATGATATACCTGCCTATTTATCAAAACGTTTACCTGAGGTTGATGGAGTATTTTTGCAGGCAGAAAGTGAAGTTGCAGCAAGTAATATGGTTTATGGAGCATCCGGTGCTGGTGCAAGAGTTTTAACATCATCATCCAGTCCCGGTATTAGTCTAAAAGCAGAAGGAATTTCCTATCTAGCTGGTGCAGAACTCCCATCAGTAATAGTAAATATAATGAGAAGTGGTCCAGGTTTAGGAGGTATTCAGCCATCTCAGGCCGATTACTTCCAGGCTACTAAAGGAATGGCCCATGGAGATTTCCGTCTATTAGTTCTAGCCCCATCCAGTGTTCAGGAATTAGCCGACTTGACCTATCTAGCTTTTGACTTAGCAGATAAATACCGTAATCCTGTCATGGTTTTAGGTGATGGTATGATCGGTCAGATGATGGAACCAGTTGAATTTAAAGAAATGAAGGATCTAGATGATCTTCCCAAGAAAGAATGGGCAACTGATGGTGCCAAGGGAAGAGAGAAAAATGTTATTAATTCTCTGGGGCTGGTTGCAGAAGAATTAGAGCAGCATAATTTAAATCTTAAGGCAAAATATGATCAGATGAAAGAAGAAGAGGTAAGATATGAAGATTATAAAATGGATGATGCCGAGATGGCTATTGTAGCTTATGGTACAACAGCTAGAATTGCTACTAGCGCAATTGATAAAGCTAGAGAGGATGGTTATAAAGTTGGGCTGATAAGGCCAATAACTTTATTCCCTTATCCAGAAAAGAGAGTTGCAGAAGCTGCTGATCAGGTTGATGAATTCTTGGCAGTAGAAATGAGTACTGGCCAGATGGTTGAAGATGTAAGACTTGCTGTTAATGGCAAAAAACCTGTTGAATTTTATGGTAGAACTGGCGGCGTTGTTCCTACAACAGATGAGATATATGACAAGATTGTTGCTATGCGAGGTGATAAGTAATGGAAAAAATTGC